>CAWVWD010000049.1:0-13348 GCA_963933585.1 uncultured Saprospiraceae bacterium | reverse complement strand
TTTATCTGAACCTTTTTTATCGGTTTGGTTGAATTTCGTGATTTGTAATCGAATTCGATGACGATAATCCATGACATTAGAGACAAATGGTTCTGCTGGCAGTCCTTCAATATCAAAAGCTTTCCACCAATATTCTGTCAAAGCAGTTGTTGTTTTTAACCGCTTGGTTATGGGAAATTCTTTGTAGTCAAACTCATCAAATTTCAAATCAGGAGTAAGCATCTGATAGTTTTCTTCGCTCGAAAAGATAAAATGATATTCTCCATGTCTTACGGGATACTTTTTTTGGAAGTAGAAATCATTGGGTAATTCAATTACATTGCCGATTGTAGTGTAACAATATTCGATAACCACACCTTCTTTTACATTCGGAAAGGAAAATTTGTAAGCGTGAAGGTATTTTGAAATTTCTTCTGTGAATATTTTTGTGACGGGGATTGATTTATGTTCTCCATTTTCAAAAAAATGAATGACGGCTTTGAGATTTTCAATCGGTCGTTTTTTGAAAAAATAAAGCGTAACATTTGCTTCATCAAAAGCGGACTTATTTAAGATTTTGATTTGGTAATGGTGGTCATAATAAAAGCAAGGCTTTCCTTTAATTTCATCATATCTTGTTTTTACATAATTCATTAAGTAAACCGCAACTGCATTCGAATCTTTAGGATAAATTGACATTTGTAAATCCTCGTCCGTTACCTTTTCAAAATAAGGGAAGTCTGCTTGACCAAAACCATAAAAGGGTAAGGATAAAAGGAGAAATAATAAGTTTTTCATTGTTTTAGGATTGATGATGACATGTAAATATGGATAGTGTAAAAGGTATCTTTTAATAAGATTTTAATAGATTTTAGGCTTCAAATATATCGTTTAGATTAGTTAGTATTTATAGATTTAAGGAAATTAAAGCCGTCCTTTTTTTTTGTAACGGACATATAAGATTTTTTATATTTGAAATGACTTTAAGTTTATTCCATAAAAAGCGTAGATTTTTTCTGAAATCAGCTTGTTTTTTATTCAAAAATCTGCGTTATCAGCGAAATATGCAGGAGGATTTTCGCTCCCAAACCAAACCGTAACGCCAAAACTTACCAAAAAGTAAATTCCAATTGTCACCGTTCCAAATGGCAAAATATCATCAATAAAAAACCAATTTTCGTAATAATAAATCAATCCAAAACCAGCTAACATTTTGACGAATTCTGTTGGAATAGCTAACCAATGTCTGTCCATTAAAGTCGTGTAAGCAAAAATGGAAAGGATTAAAAATAAGCCATAAAATAACGTTATTTCATAAGATAAATCTGGTAAAAGTTCTAAAATATGAAATTGAAACAACAAATGTATTGTCAATTGAAAAATACTCCAGACGTTTAAAAAAGGCGTTGTTGGTGTATCGTATTTAATTTGTTCGTAAGGATTTTTAGTATATGAAATTGGATGCTTTTCATTCACGTCCTCTGGTCTCCAACCAGTTGGCATAAACCAAATTCGGAATTTATCCCAAAGTTTTTCCGCTCGCCAAGCATCTTTCGCCAGTTGCCAAAAATGTATAAAATTAATAATAATTGGATTCCAAGTTTCAACTGGTTTTTTTACGCCATAAACAGGCGGAATATCCGTTTTCTCTGCTTGAAAAGTACCGAACCATTTATCCCAGAAAATGAAAATCGCTGCATAATTTTTATCAATATATTCAGCATTTATCGCATGATGCACCCGATGATGTGAAGGCGTAACGATGATATATTCCAAGAATCCCATTCGATTAATCAATCGGGTATGATACCAAAACTGAGCAAATAAGTGAATCGGAGCTAAAATGGCAATGACTTCGCTCGGCACGCCAATAATTGCCATTGGAACATAAAGGAAAAAATAAATGGCGATGAAATTAGAAATTGGTTGTCGTAAAGCGGCAGCAAGATTGAACTCTTCGCTGCTATGATGAATGATATGTCGATTCCAAAATAAGTTAATTTCGTGATTCCAACGATGACTCCAATATTCTGCGAAATCAATTAACAAAAAGGCTAAAATGTAAATCCAAATCGTTGCTTTCAACTCAAAAATAGCTAAATATTCAAGCATCCAGCTATAACTCAAAATAATTATCGTCAGCTTAAAAATAGATTTAATATTATTCGTCAAACCCGAACTTAATCCTGAAATCGTGTCCATCACTTGATAAACACGTTTTTTTAATAACCAACTTACGAGTAATTCAATTAAAATTAAAATAGTAAAAAATAAAATTCCGATTTTTAATGCATCTACGTAAGTTTCCATTTTTTGGATGATTCGTGATTCGTAATTACTTATTAAGTGTGAATATCGGAAATTAAAATGCCAATGACAACCGTCATTGGCATTTTAATTCAGTTAATTTAGCCATTAATTATTTTACTATTTCTCTAAATAGGCTCTAATCTCTTGCTCTAAAGCATAAAATTTTACATAACTGCCCCACATTCTATAATTTTTATTTGGGCGATAATAACGACGATTTTTCTTTTTACTATCTACGATGATCAAACCATAACCTCGACTTTTACACACTTTCATGAAAGAATCTTGACCTTTTTCGTCAATATCCTCGAAACTATCTTCTGATATGGAAATCCATTTTTCATTCGCAGGATATTGCTCTACTTGATTCAAAACTGGAATCTGTTTGTGCTGAAAACCATTGCGAGTTAATGTTCCGTAACCGAAAAAACCGACGGTTAACATGGCGGCAAAAAACATTAAACCTAAAACAGGATTATCAAAACCAACAATAGCGAAAAGTCCACCAGCTCCAACCGCAAATAGAAAACCGGCCCAAACCGAGTTCTTGAACCACAGCTTATTCTCTCGATAAGGTTGAATCGCTTTCAGCGTCTTATAAGATTTTGACTCCATCGAAATTACATATAATTCACCAGTCCAACGCTTCTTAAAAGCCAAAAAACCATCTGCTCTAAAACCGCCATATTCTTTCTTCGTTCTCACCTCTATTTTGGAGAACATCCGCCCTTTTCTTGCTTTTCCCTTGTAATAACTCTCTAAGTATTTTTGTGCAGTAATTTGTACGGTATGTTCTATTAATCTCGCCATAATGTAGTAAGTAGTTTGTAGTATCGTAATGTATTTAAAGTCAACGATTCATATAATTAAGAATGTTGAAATAATTCTTAATCAATAATAGTAGGTCGAAAGGTAAGAAAAATTTATTGTTTCAATATGAAATTTATTGTTTTAAAATGACAAGTTGTTAGATATTGATTTTATTGAAAATATTCGTTTTGATATTTGATACTTATCCTCAAATTAAATTATAAATTAATTGGAGATATTCAGATTTTGAAAAAGAAATAATAAAACCGGATTCACTATTTTCGGAATATCGCGAAATCATTTTTTATACCTTTATTCTTTTTACAAACAAAAAATCATATAATCACTCAGTCGAAATCTTCATCACTTCAAACTCTACCCGCCGATTCATCTGCCGACCTTCGGATGTTTCATTCGTCGTAATCGGTTTCATTTTACCAAAACCGCTGAAATCCAACCGTCCCGTCGAAATTCCTCGATCAATCAAGTACGAATAAACGGCTAATGCTCGAGATTCTGATAAGACTAAATTATACTTATGTGCACCTTGACTATCGGTGTGACCGCTAATTTGAATTTCTATGGTTGGATATTTAACCAGTAAATTATATAAGGAATCCAAAGCGAGATTGGAAGTTGGTAATAAAGTTGCTTTTGCTGTTTCAAAATAGATATTATTCAAAATGAATTTATCGCCAACTTTCGGTGGAACTTCTTTAGTCACGTCTTTTAGTTCCAGGAATTCTTGTTCAATGATAGGAGGTTCGCCATTATTAAAGCAGGTACAAGTATTATCCGATTTCCATGTTGCTAAACAAACATTATCCAAATAGTAATAAGCCGTAAATTCCTCAGTGTAAGAAGTTGTCGTTGTTTTTGCCGTAATCGTATCTGTTTCAGAATTATTCAAAAAATTACCAATGATTAAAAATTGCTCACCACCTTTTGCGGTGTAATCAATATATAATTCCGTCCAATTTTCTTTATTTATAAAATGTGTTTTATCCTCTTTTTCTAATTTTTCATGCGGTAAGTTAAGTGTGAAAAATAAATCTCGCTGTTTCACCAAAGTATCCGAAAATACAACGCCTAATGATTGAATCGCAATGCCGGCTTTATCCGCCAAACTCACTTGAATACTAAAACCATAGCGTTGATTTTTGATCATTGGTTCCGCTAATTTCATCTCGATATACTCTCGATAACTATCCTTATAAAAGGCAAAAATTCCGATATACGAAATACCCTCATAAGCATCTTGTGAACCAAAAAAGTTTTTAGGAACTTTTGCTTCTGGACTATAAAATCTATTCTCACAACCGCTGTAATAATCAGATGTACCCTTGGTTGGACGAATCCAATCATTGGCACAGTGAAACTGACTGTAACCATCCGGACAACATTTTTGAGATTCAAAACTTGGATTATGAATTAGGTTTTGAGCCAATGAAATAGTTGGTAAAAAATGGACAATCATAATTATAAATAAAATGATAAAACGCATAACCTTATCTATTTTTGTTTGTGTTACATAAAAAACGGTTAAGGGGCTATTTTGTTATTGTAAACCGAATTTTGATTAATGCATTATAAACAAAAAGGGACAACCGAAGTTGCCCCTTAATAATATTCCAATAGTAGTATTAAAATTTTAGGATAATTTAGGTGCTTTATTTACTTTTCCTATCAAAATAAGTACTTGACCAGTCGCAGGTTGTTGTCCTTTTTTCATCTTATTCATTTTGTATAAATACTTCAAACGAATGCCGTAACGTTGAGCAATGATATACATATTTTCACCTTTTTGAACCGTGTGAGCTTTCTTAAATCCGATGAATGATTTCTCCTTTTTTGATAAGAAAATATATTGATTTTCAATCAAATCATTTGCTATTGAAATTTCATTATATTTCAACAATCTCTTTAATTTAATTTCATTTTTTTTCGCTATTTGCAATAAGGTTTGGTTCTTAGAACTCACAGCCATTAGGTTATTTATTTGGAAATAATCCTTTCCTTCCTCCGGAAAAAAGAGGCGCACATTATCTTCTTTTCTCATTATTTTGAAAGGCTCATACCCTTTTTCTGCGTGTTCAATTTTTACCGTGGATCTTGATGCGATTTCAGTTATAGTCTCACTCTCACGTCCCAAAACTGCTAATTTTTCATTCTCATCAAAAGTATGTGACAATGCCAAAGGTTTCACTTCATAAGGATTCGCCATAGAATCGTATTGCGAAAGGTTATATTTTTCAATAATTCTAATTAGCGTTTCGGAGTAACCTTTTGCGGTTGCATAACCTGCTGATTTCAGTCCATAAGCCCACTGTTTATAATCTGTATGATGGTAAGCAAATAAGAATTTATAGCGTTCTCTGTTTGCTAAAAACTCTGAATGGTCAAGGTAAGATTCATAAGGAGAAATATAAGCACGGAAGCAAGATTCTAATAATTTCCCTGCATTATCAAAGTCATCATCTTCATGGTAATAAGTTTTTCCTGTCCACGTTGATTTACACTTAATTCCAAAATGATTATTGGAGTTTTTTGATAATTTGCTGTTTCCTATATCAGATTCTAAGATACCTTGACCAAGTTTAATACTGGCAGGAATACCTGTTCTGTACATTTCAGAAATAGAGAAATCTTTGAATTTTTCAAGATATTCGGCTACCGTAATACGTTCGGCAGAAAGATTTTGGCTAATAAGAATTAGTGTAAAGAGGTAAAATAATTTTTTCATGGCGATAATAAGTTTTGTAGTTAATCGGGAGTTTATTAAATCCAATTATTTTTAATCATTCAGCATATATTTAAAGTTTACTTCTGAGCTTGTAAAAGCTATTATTTTCAAGCCAAAAGATAAAATTTAAAGCGATTCTTTGGTGAATAAATAATTAAAAATACTGGTAATTGGTTGTTGGTATTATTTATATATAAGTATCAAAGGTGTTTTTTATGACCTTATAAGATTTTCTTATCAACAAAAATCAATCTAATTTTAGTAAAAGTGTACTTTCTGTCTTATTTATTAGTCAAAAAAATGTTAAAAGGCTATTATTTGAAAATAATATAAAGTTTTAAGTCTCAAAAGTAACCTCAGGAAGTATTGATTCTATCTGAATAATTTTATTGATAATCAAGAAAAATATAAATCTGAAAAGTAATGGTTTGTAATTGTAAATGAATCCTTAAATTGCAGGATAAAAAGTAAGTAATCTATTATTAGAGAATAGGAAAAAATAATCTGCTCATTTTATCTGCTATTTTTACTTCATACTTTGTTAAAGACACCCGTCATAGCCACTGCTATATCTGCGTCTTTTTCTCGTCTGAAACAAAAATAGTCTGTCCGTTCATACGGCAAGCGGGCTTCGTAGAATTTGGGTAGGTCATTTATTTTCTATTCCTTTAATGATTTATAATTTATCGACCATTTACAAATAAAACTAACAAAAAAATACTAATGAGAGAAGCATTTATTATTGATGGAATTCGTACAGCGTTTGGAAAATTTCGAGGTTCTTTATCTCCGATTAGAACGGATGATTTGGGTGCCGTTCCGATTAAGGCTATTATTGAAAGAAACCCAAATATTCCGTTAGATGCTTACGATGAAGTGATCTTTGGATGTGCGAATCAAGCTGGAGAAGATAACCGAAATGTTGCACGAATGTCTTTGTTATTAGCAGGTTTGCCATGGTCAGTTCCTGGCGAAACTATCAATCGTTTGTGTGCATCTGGAATGTCATCAGCGATTCATGCGAATCGAGCAATCAAAGCTGGTGATGGCGATGTGTTCATTACAGGTGGAGTTGAAAATATGACTCGTGGCCCTTGGGTTATGTCAAAATCTGCTCGTCCTTTCGGAAGTGACTCACAAATGCACGATAGTAGCTTCGGATGGCGATTTGTGAACAATAAAATGAAGGCGTTATATGGAACGGAAGGAATGGGAACGACGGCCGAAAACTTGGCTGAAATGTATAAAATTAGTAGAGCAGACCAAGATAAGTTTGCGTATTGGTCGCAAATGAAAGCTGCAAAAGCTCAAAAGTCGGGACGATTGGCAGAAGAAATTACACCAGTATATATTCCGCAACGAAAAGCAGATTCAATTGTTTTTGATACCGATGAATTCATTAAGGCAGGTACGACAACAGATATTTTAGGAAAATTACGACCCGCATTTAAAAAACAAGAGAACGGTGGAAGCGTTACCGCTGGCAATGCTTCTGGATTAAATGACGGAGCAGCAGCGATGATTATTGCATCAGATGAGGCAGTAAAAAGTTATCATTTAAAGCCATTAGCAAGAATTGTAAGTTCAGCAGTTGTCGGCGTTGAGCCTCGAATTATGGGAATTGGTCCTGTCGGAGCATCACGAAAGGCACTTTTGAAGGCTGGTTTGTCATTAGATGATATGGATATTATTGAGTTGAATGAAGCATTTTCGGCTCAAGCGTTGGCCTGTACTCGTTTGTTAGGTTTAGCAGATGATGATGAACGCGTAAATCCAAACGGTGGAGCAATCGCAATCGGTCATCCTCTTGGCGTTTCTGGTTCAAGGATTCTGCATACAGCAGCATTAGAACTACAGAAACAAAATAAACGTTATGCTTTGGTGACAATGTGTATCGGCGTTGGACAGGGTTATGCGACGATTATTGAAAATGTAAGCTAAGTAGTAAGTCAAGTTAATAATGTCGGTATTTTTTTGATACAAGACCTACTCGACACTATTAAGGGTGAATTATGAATTATGAACTATTTTATGGCAATGATGATAATCCTTTAATGATTAATAGTTCATAGTTCATGTTTTGCTCGATAATTAATGAAGATATCGTTTAACGACAAAATAATTGGTACTTTATAGTTAATAATTTCAATTTTAGATTGAAATATCTTAAATTTATTAAAATGTACTCAATTATGATTTTTGATAATAATGTTCAAAAATCAACATTCAGCAGAATAAATAATGGACGAACATATTAACAAAAATCTCTCTGAAAGAGCATTAGAAGACTATGAAAACGTTAAGAAAGCAATAGAAGGCGACCAAAAAGCCTATACTTTTTTGATGAAACGTTATCAGAATGCTATTTATCATATGATGTTTCGTATGATAGGTAGGAAAGAAGATGCCGATGACTTAACTCAAGAAGCTTTTAGCAAAGCCTTCAATAAACTATCAAGCTACGCTCCTCGCTATGCTTTTAGTACTTGGTTATTCAAGATTGCGTCCAATAATTGTATTGATCATATTCGTAAAAAACGATTGGTTCTATTATCAATTGATGAAACCATTGAAAACGAAGGTGGACAAACTTTCTCTAATAATTTAAAATCTACTAATTTAGACCCGGAACAAAAATTCATTCAACAACAACGTATTAAACTGATGCGAACACTGATGAGACAGTTGAGCGAAAAATATCGCTTGATGATAGAACTTCGCTTTTTTGAGGAATTATCTTACGAAGAGATTTCAAGGGAATTAGATATTCCACTTGGAACGGTAAAAGCCCAACTATTTAGAGCGAAAGAAATTCTTTATTCGCTAATGCAAACGCCAGTGGCGAAAGCTCACGTTGACTGGAAACGAAAAAAGAAATCTTAGATTTTGTCAAATCTTATTGGCGAATCATCTATTGAAAAATATAGAAAAGACCGTTATTTTAACAGATGTTAGAATAACGGTCTTTTTTTTCTATAAAATAATTGTATCTATTTAAAGAGCCAGTATAAACGTAGTTGGTTTCCCAAAGTTTGAAAGCCTCATTTTTCACACCAAATACATTGTTTTTAAGTCTTACAGATGGAAATGATTCCGATAACGATGTCGCAACTATTTTATCAAAATGTCAAAAATATGAATTTGGTGCTTATCTTTTTGTACCGTTTCGGAAAGTTGGTTTGGGATTAGAAAAAACAATAAACCTTTGGTTGGATATTCGAGAAGTTGATAGAGAAATTAAGTTTAAAGTGAATTCCATTAACTTAGGTTTATTGACGGCTTACTTGTTAAAAAAGAATTGGAAAGCCAGAATAAATTTGATTATTTTGATTAATGAAACAGATAATCAACTGGAAGAATTGGAAGCTGCAGAAAGATATGCTCACCGATTAATTATACTTGCAAGAATGCCGAGTAATGCGGAAACACATTATTTCGTAGGAAATGTAAGCGATGTTGTAGAGGAAGTTCCTTATGCAGATTTGAATATTTTAACTTTAGTGTCGAGTGATATTGATATGAATTTGATTCGACAACAAACGAATAGTTTAGAAACCTCTTGTCTTTATACGATTGATTGCGGTTCGGAGAATGCATTGGCTTAATTTCACTTGCAATTCATACACTCATTTTATTCGATTCTTCTTTAAGAAAGTTCGAACGTAGTCAGGCAATCGCAAGAAAATAAAAATCATTTTTTGAATCATAAAAGATATAAAAGTCACGAAATTCGTATTTTAAATATTTTTTTGTGAGAACCTTTCGCGTCTTTGTGTCTTTGTGACTTTTGTGGTTCAATTTTTTTCTTGTGCTTCACTTCGTATGAATTTGCGCCTATAATATTCGCAATTAGCGTTCAAAATTATTTTTTATTAGCAAAAAAAGGATAATGTTTGTAATTTTGATGGATTATAAAATTTGGATTTAGGAACGTTAATAAAATAATGAAAGGACGACATATAAAAGTAGTTGAATTGTTCGCGGGAGTTGGAGGATTTAGATTGGGTTTAGAAGGTTGGGAACAAAAGTCAGCTTCTTCGAATTATACGAAAAAAATTAAAACACCTTATGAAGTCGTTTGGAGTAATCAATGGGAACCGAAAACTAAAATGCAACATGCTTCTATTGTTTATGAAAATCGCTGGGAAGAAGCGAATCATAGTAATCAAGATATAGCGACGGTTGATGTTAGTGAGATTCCTGACCATGATTTATTGGTTGGCGGTTTTCCGTGTCAAGATTATTCTGTGGCCACGACTTTGAAAAACTCTAAGGGGTTGATTGGAAAAAAAGGGGTGCTTTGGTGGTCAATTCATAGAATTTTAACAGGAAAAGCGAAGATACCAAAATACCTTTTTTTAGAAAATGTCGATAGGTTATTAATTTCTCCATCGAAACATCGAGGAAGAGATTTTGCGATTATTTTGCAGAGTTTGAATAAGTTAGGTTATATCGTAGAATGGCGTGTGATCAATGCTGCGGAATATGGAATGCCACAGCGCCGTCGTAGAGTTTTTATTTTAGCATATCACAAAACATCATCAATTTATCAAGCGGTAAAAGCAGCAAAAGCGAAGAAATGGATGTTGGAAGAAGGTACTTTAATAAACGCTTTTCCGTGTGCAGCTGTGGATGAATCTAAATTTTCAAATCACTTTGAACTTGAAGGTGATATTGTAGAAATATCAAATAATTTTAACAAAGAAGGGAAAAAAGGCATTTTTTGGAATTCAGGAATTATGATTGATGGAAAAATCACGACGACGAAAACGGTGCCTGTTTATGAAGGGGAATATACGTTGCTCCGAGATGTGATTCAACGAAAAGATATTCCAAAGGAGTTTTATATTAATGGCGATGTAGAACGATGGGAATATTTGAAAGGTTCTAAGAAAGAAATTCGAAAAAGTAGTCAAGGTTTCGAGTATAATTATAGTGAAGGTAAAATGGGATTTCCGGACGCTTTGGACAAGGCTTCGAGGACGATTATTACAGGTGAAGGTGGAAAAGCAGCTTCAAGGTTTAAGCATGTTATTAAAACGAATGAAGGTTTAAGGCGTTTGACGCCTGTGGAATTGGAACGACTGAATATGTTCCCGGATAATCATACGGAATTTTCAGGAATGACGGATTCAAAACGAGCTTTCTTTATGGGAAATGCTTTGGTTGTTGGTGTGGTTGAAAAAATTGGAATTGCCTTAAAAGAACAAATCGCTTATGGAGAAGCTGCCGTATAATCTTAAGGATAAACAATCAATCGTTCAATATGCTAAAAATCTGATTAGTAATACGTTACGGGAGATTTGTAGTGAAGAAATTGTGGGGCATAACTATTCTGGAAAAGGAAATTTTGGTCAAGTATTAGAGAAATTTTATTTTAAATATAATCCTAATTCTGATGCAGCAGCTGATTTTCCGGAAGTTGGTTTAGAATTGAAATCGTCACCTTTAAAGCAATTAAAAAATAAAGATTTTCGGGCGAAAGAACGCTTAGTTCTAAATATTATTAATTATTTAGAAATTGTCAATCAAGAATTTGAAGAGAGTGCTTTTTGGCAAAAAAATGCTAATTTATTACTTGTCTTTTATTTGCATAATAAGGAAAGTGAAATTATCGATTACGTTATTTCATTGGTCGATGAGTGGGATTTTCCCGAGACTGATTTAGAAATTATTCGTCAAGATTGGGAGAAGATTAAGCAGAAGGTAGTTGATGGAAAAGCACATGAATTATCGGAAGGCGACACGCTTTACTTGGGGGCTTGTACGAAAGGCGGAAAAGGTGGAAATTTAAGACGACAACCTTATAATGAGGAATATGCAAAACAACGAGCGTATTCCTTGAAAATGGGTTATGTCAATCATATTATTGCAACATTTGCGGGAGAAAAACGAAAGAATTATGGTAAAATAATTCCTTCGTTAGACGTGGCAAAAACAAGAACTTTAGAGGAAATTATTATTTCTAAATTCCAGCCATATTATGGACAAACGACGGAAGAGATCGTCGATAATTTGGATTTGGAAATAAATATGAATGCAAAAAGTGCGAAGGCAAATTTGACGAAACTCATATTTGGAATCGAAATGAAGGCAAAAATTGAGGAGTTTGAAAAGGCGGGAATTGTCATTAAAACGGTTCAATTAAAAGCGAATAATTTGCCAAAGGAAAATATGTCTTTTCCTGCTTTTGAGTACGAAGTACTTGTGAATGAAAATTGGGAAACTGCTAATTTTAAGATTATTTTAGAAACGAAGTATCTTTTTGTATTTTATCAATACAATGGTACCCGAAATGAACTTCGGAAAGTGAAGTTTTGGAATATGCCTTATCAGGATATTGAGGAAGCAAAAATGGTTTGGGAAAAAACTCGAACGTTGCTCGAGAAGGGTGACATTGTCAAGGAAATAAAGTGTAATAAAAACGGAAAATCAAGACGAATTACGTATTTTCCAAAACAATCAGAATATCGAATATCACACGTCAGACCTCATGCTCAAAATAGTGAAGATGTGTATCGTTTGCCTGTTTCGGATAAAGTAACGGGAGTGGAAGTGTATATGAAACATTGTTTTTGGTTCAATAATACTTATATCCGAGATGAAATTTATTTGAAATAGATAGATGAGTGAACGATAATTTATTTGTTTATAACTTAGTAATAAGCATCATTTTAAAACGAAAAAAAAATTATTATTTTTTAATTCCCATTACTTAGCAACGAAAATTTCAATATATATTCATCATAAAATATGGACACGACAAAACAGTTATTTATTGATTTTGAGAATGACTTGGCGCAAGCTATTGAAAAAGTTTGGGGTGCGGAGGAGAAGGAAACACACTTCAAAGCATTGGCGGAGCATAGTCAATTATTTGTGAAGCGAGTGGTAGAGATAAGTGATGGAATTGCGGAACTTTTGGAGAAATTACCAAGCGAGGAACGAGGTTCTGAGAAACATTTATGGTTATTAATGACGCATTTCTTGTGGTCGCCTCAGATGAAATCTTATTTGTTATTATGGCGAGATATTACGTTTGAAACCCAGAAAGCAACGATTCTGAATTTGGATGATAAATTATCAGAGGCTAATTTTGAGGCTTTCAAAAATTCAACGCACGAACAAATTATCGCTGCAACGGAACAAATTCGTCGCTTTTTGGATCAACAAGTCAAGCAGGTAAAGTTGCAACGAAAAGGGATCAAAAAGTATATTGAAGAATATGGTTTACAGCAAAATCCTTGGAAAGTATATAAAAATCAATTGATAGAAATCGGTAAACAATGTCAAGGTTTGAGCAATAATTTTGATATTTTGATTGAAAATTATAAAGTTTTTCAAACGATTCTATCATTGATAACAAGTAGTATTATAAAATATAAAGTAAAAATTACGGCACAAGAAAGTCAAGCAAATTCAACAATTGAATTCATTAAACAACATATTGACGGTCATTTTGGTAAAATTGTAACGCATACTAAAAACCTTGAATATGGGATAGAA
>CAWVWD010000048.1:0-13560 GCA_963933585.1 uncultured Saprospiraceae bacterium | reverse complement strand
GCATATTGAAATCCATTGCTTTCATTCGCTTCCATATCTGACTCGTTCACCAAGTCTTCAAACTGTCCCTTATCCGAGATTGTAAACACAAAACCGATTAAACCATTTTCATCTTTTCCATCTATATCCATGAAAAAATAAGCATTTTGATTTAAATCAATTCCCGATTTTTCTGGATTCTCCAATACTTTTGCCATCGTTTCGCCTTGCTGACGAGCGGATTCCGCAACCATATCTTCATAAAACGCCATCTTCTTCATCACGTCCATATCCGCCTTACCCATCAGACTTTTTAAATTAATCGCAACCACAGCACTTGCATCTTCCGGAACATTATTCGCCGCACTTTCACCACCCAAATTCGCAGAACTTATTCCGTCATCACAAGCCGAAAACCCCGAAACAATCGCCGCTAAAATTATTACTAACCAAAGATTCTTCATTATATCTATTTTTTTAGTTTTAATAAGTTGTAAACGCAAAAGTAAAACTGATTTACTTAATCGTTCAAAATTCACACAAAACTCATTTTAATCTCTTTTACATCAAAATACAATAGATAAAGCCATATTTTGAAACGACTAAAATTCATCGTTCGATGGTTGTCCCCTTCCTGAATCATTATCCAACGATTTCATTATCCAACGATTTCAGAATAGAGCATTAAGTCCGAATCGATGACAATAAAACAATGAGACAATCAATTATTTTGCGCTGAAAACATTTGTTCCAAAACGTACATATTCGTCGTATCTGCTAATTCATATTCCAATTCCATCACATCTTGAATCTTCTTTTTCATATGAATTAAACCAATTCCTTTCGCATAATACTCTTCCGTAAATGCCCTAAATGTTTGATAACCATCCGATTCACTTCCAACCGAAATCTCTTCCCGAATCCCAAATTTCACACAGTCGTATGTTTTTCCTTGCCATTCTTTGGTTTCATAACCCATAAAGTGTCGATTCCGAATAATTCGATTTTCAATCATCGTATCCGTTAATTCCTTCCACGAAATTTCGTATAAAAACACACTTGATGAATCTATCATTTGAAAAGGAAAAACCGCAGGTGATTCAACTTTCACATCAATCGGCTGACATATATCCGGTTCTTCCGGAAAATATTGACAAAGTCGATGCCGATGTAAAAGTGTTCCATTCCTGACGATATCTTCTGTTATTATCTGTGTTGTTTGGAAAGTAGAATTATATTCTGTTTTCACCAAATAACCACCATTATTCGTAAGAAACCAAATAAACGACTCCAGCGAGTCATTATTCACCGGCGTATAAACATAAGCTTTTCCCGTTCTTAATTCGTCAATTGGGTAATAATATTCTTTGAATTGATATTTTACTTCTGGTTTCTTAGTCGTTTCTCTACAACTAAAAACAAATACTAACATACTGATTATTAATAAGTAACGAAATTTTAAAAACATATTTTTTAATTATAAACGATGAATCATGAATCATGAATTATTGATGCTTCAAGACAATCATAAGGCAGAGGGCATCTTAAAAACACCTTCCATTTATACGAGGTTTCAACTTAAAGCGAAGCCGTAAGAAGTTATAAAATATCTTGCGACTAAAATAGTTTTTTTCTAATCAATAAATCTAAAACTTATTGATTTTTGACTTTTCATAATTTGAAAACTTATTCGGACACTTCTGTTCTTGTAATTTCGACATTTACGATTTCAAAAATCACCGATTCTTCGTATCCGTCATCTTCTGTACAGAAAAATTCCTATTCTCTTACCTCTGAAAAACTTAAAAATCACTTTATAAAAAGTGGCTACAACCAATGATTACTTATTTCCATTCCCTAAGTAATTATAAATTTAATTCATTTCATTGACAAACCTCAATCAAAAAAACTTAACAAATACGACTTGCCTCCCTTCGTTTACCGAAAACCTAGGTTTGTGCCTTTTTGTCATAATAAAAAATGAATAAGTGTAATTTTGTACTATTATTTCCGTTTATTTCCGTTTATTTCTGCCATAATTACGATGGCATAATAATCGTCATTACCAGTAATTTACTTTGCAATTAAAGAAAAACGGAATACATGAGCATGTTTGAAGATTTAGTATTTAGCCCAGATTTTAAAGATGACTCCTCCTCTGATTTTATGCCACTATTTTCAATAGATGAAAGTGACAAGAATTTTGAAGACGGAGATTTACCAAGTATTTTACCGCTTTTAGCGTTAAAAAATACCGTTCTATTTCCAGGCGTTGTAATACCGATTACGGTTGGTAGAGAAAAGTCTGTTAAAGCCATTCAAAAAGCATATAAAGATAATCGTTTAATTGGCGTATTATCACAGAAAGATAGTAAGGAAGAAGATCCAAGTGAGGATGATTTATATCGTATTGGTACGGTTGCTCGTATTTTGAAACTAATCAAAATGCCGGATGATACAACGACAGCAATCTTACAAGGTAGAACTCGATTTGAATTAGAGCACTTAGAGTCTGAAACGCCTTATTTAGAAGGTAAGGTTATTGAGTTACCTGAAAAGGAAACCAATAATAGTAAGGAATTCAAAGCATTTTTGGCTTCCATCAAAGAAGCTGCGGAGGAGATTATTCAGCTTTCCCCAAATATTCCGAACGAAGCCACAACAATGCTTCGTAATATTAATGACTCTTCTTTCTTTCTAAATTTCATCGCTTCTAATCTAGGAATCAAAGTCGGTGCGAAGCAGTCGATTTTAGGAATTGATAGTTTAGATGAAAAGGCAGAAGTCATCTTAGAACATATTGATCACGAACGTCAGATTTTACAATTGAAAAGTAAAATTGATAGTAAAGTTCGAGTTGATATCGATAAACAACAACGGGATTATTTCTTGAATCAACAGTTAAAAACAATTCAAGAAGAGCTTGGTCAAGATTCGCATCATGAGTTGACAGAATTAGAAAAACGAGCGAAAAAGAAAAAATGGTCAAAATCGGTCAAGGAAGCTTTCGATAAAGAAGCGAAGAAAGCTCGTCGAATTAATCCTGCAATGGCGGAATATGGTATTACGCTAAATTATTTAGAATTGCTGACGGAATTACCTTGGGGAGAATACACAAAAGATAACTTCAATCTAAAGAAAGCAAATCAAATTCTCGATCGTGATCATCACGGATTAGACAAAGTGAAAGAGCGAATTTTAGAACACTTGGCTGTTTTGAAGCTAAAAGGCGATATGAAATCACCGATTTTATGTTTGGTTGGCCCTCCTGGAGTTGGAAAAACTTCATTAGGAAAATCTGTTGCAGAAGCATTAAAACGGAAATATGTTCGAATGTCGTTAGGAGGTTTACATGACGAATCTGAAATCCGCGGACATCGTAAAACTTATATCGGTGCGATGCCGGGACGAATTATTCAATCTTTGAAAAAAGTACAATCTTCGAATCCAGTCTTCATCTTGGATGAAATTGATAAAATCGGAAAAAGTTTCCGTGGTGATCCTTCTTCTGCACTTTTGGAAGTTTTAGATCCAGAACAAAATTCGACGTTCCATGATAATTATTTGGAATTAGAATATGATTTATCGAAAGTTCTTTTTATCGCTACTGCGAATTCGCTTTCATCTATTCAACCAGCATTGCTAGACAGAATGGAAATCATTCATGTTAGCGGTTATTCAATTGAAGAAAAGGTAGAAATTGCGAAACAACACTTAGTTCCGAAACAACGTAAAAATCATGGTTTGACAGCGAAAGACGTAAAGTTACGTCCTGAAGTTATCAAAAAAATAGTTCAAGATTATACGAGAGAATCGGGCGTTCGTTCATTGGATAGACAAATGGCTGCGGTAATGCGTTCAGTAGCGAAAAGGGTCGCAATGGAAGAATCTTATAATGTGTCTATTAAAAGAGAAGATTTACAAGATGTGTTGGGAACACCAATATTCTCAAATGATATTTATCAAGAAAAACAACCACCGGGAGTTGCTGTCGGTTTAGCTTGGACGAGTGTTGGTGGCCAGATTTTATTTATTGAAGTTAGTTTGAGTAAGGGAAAAGGTATCTTGACTTTAACTGGAAACTTGGGTGATGTGATGAAGGAATCTGCAAAAACAGCTTTAAGTTTCATTAAAGCGAATGCGGAATCTATTGGTGTCGATGCAAAAGAAATTTCGGAAACAGATATTCATGTGCACGTTCCAGAAGGTGCGACTCCAAAAGATGGACCTTCTGCAGGAATTACGATGCTTTCTGCTTTAACCTCTGCTTTCAAAAAGAAACCATTAAAGCCATTTATGGCAATGACTGGCGAGATTACTTTACGTGGAAAAGTATTACCTGTTGGTGGAATCAAGGAGAAAATTCTAGCCGCAAAACGTGCCGGTATTAATGAAATTATTCTTTGTGAAAAGAATAAAAAGCACATTGATGACATCGAAGAAGTATATATCGAAGGGATGACTTTCCACTTTGTAGATAGAATGTCGGACGTTTTGGAGAAAGCGTTTTAAGGCATTTATATATTAGAATAAACAAGATAAAAGGCACTAGAACGTGTTTTTATCTAATTCGTCCCGAATTTTCAAGTTGAAAATTCGGGACTTTTTTATTTGAAAATGATTTTTCAAACTGGATAAAATAAAAGGTATTTTGAAAACACCTTTTATATAACCTGATTCCTAAGCATAAGAAATCCCGAATTCTTGAAGATTCAAAAATTCGGGATAACTAATATTAAAGCACTAATAATACTAAAAACTAATCAATACCATCAGTATCATCATCGATTCCTCCTCCGCCTTTCACTTGATTCTGCGCTGATTTTGAGATTACATGTTTTTCATCGAAATTAAAAATTGATTTTTTCATAATGACTGAATTTTCCTTAATTGTGAATTTATAATTTATAATTAAAAATTAATTAATTACAAATATACAAATATCAAGGTACTAATCAAAAAATATCGACAAAAGTTATAAAATGATATTTTGATTATTTCAAGAATCTCAAAATAAAGGTTGTTCCTTTTCCCTTTTCGGATTCTAATTCAATTGTTCCATTATGTAACCCAACAATTTTCTTACAAGTCGTCAAACCGATTCCTGAACCTTCATACTCTTGATTGAAACGTTTAAAAAGCTGAAAGACTTTATCTTGATTTTCAGGTGCGATTCCAATTCCATTATCTGTGATTCTAAAGATACTTTCTTGTGCTGTACTTTCACCGGTCACGATGATTGCTGGCGTCACATCTGGATGCTGAAACTTAATTCCATTAGCGATTAAGTTTTGGAAAACTTGCTCTATTAATGATGCTTGTCCTTTTATTTGAGGTAATTTATTAGATACATTAATCGTTGCGTTATTTTCTTCAATTCTTAACCCCAAATTTTGTTTGACTGTTTCTAAAATTTTATTTACATCCAAATATTCCATATTCTCAATATGAATACTATGTGTAGCATAGCTTAACATATCATCTAACATTCGAGACATTCGCTGTGCTGCATCTGTGATATAAATAATATATTCTTGACTTGATTTATCGAGGTTTTTATTTCTTCGTTTTAATAATTGTGAAAAACTACTCATCATACGAAGGGGCTCTTTCAAATCGTGTGAAGCAATTCTTGTAAAAGAATTTAAATCTTGATTTGCTACTTTTAGACTATTTTGAGTCATTAATAATTCATCATTTCGAGCATTAACTTCATCATTTAGCTGCTGCAACTTTGAATTAGCAACCTGTTTTTGGCGAATTGAATAGAAACTCAAAAAACCCAATACAATTAAAAAAGAAATGACACCTAAATAAAACGAACGGTTTGCTTTTGCCTTATCTAACTGTCTATTTAGTCGATCTTCATATTGTTCCGTTTGATGTTTTTGCATTAAGTTACTAATCGCATCTCGATTATTTTGAGAAAAAAGACTATCTCTTACCGCTTGATGTTCTCTGAAATATGAAATAGCTTCTCTATAACCTCCGATAGCTTCATAAGATTTTGATAAAATATCATAAGCATCTTCCCTTAATTCTAATCTATCAACATTTTTAAGAATTTTTAATACGCTTTTTGCATTTACAATTGCTTCCTCGTAATTTCTTTGTTCTTTATTGATTTCTGCAATTGCCAATAAAGCACTTGCAATATTATTGTCTGATTGAATCTCTTCGCTTATTTTTAAACTACGATTTGTAAACTTTAAAGCATTATCATAATCTTTGAATGCTCGAAGGTAGATGCTTCCAATATTCAGGAAAGAACTAGCCTCTCCTGACTTATCACCAATATTTTCTCTGATTTTCAAGGCTTCTTGATGTGCTTTTAAGGCTTCATTATACTTTTCTTGTTCTGAATAAATATTTCCTATATTATTTAGGTTAATGGCAATATTACGCTTGTTATTATTCTCACGGAGATAAAGCAACACCTTTTTTAAATAAATCAAAGCCATTTCATATTCTCCTTGACTCTTATAAACCAAACCAATATTCCCCAAAACCATAATTTCATCTTTTTTTAGATTATGCTTTTGGGAAAGCTCGAGTGCGGCTTCTAGCATTTGAATAGCGACATCATGATTTCCTTGACGGCGATAAATATTCGCCTTATTATTACTGGCTAATATCCAAAAATGATGGTCCTTAAGTTTTTTTCCGACTTGCAAACATTCATTATAAATCTCAATAGCTTTCGAAAAGTTACCCATTTTTTTATAGACCGTGCCTTCCATTAATAAGGTCGAGGCTAATTTACGTTTAAGTCCTTTCTCCTTTTTTAAAAGTTTCTTACTTAGAACGATATATTCCAATGACTTATCATAATTTCCTTTATAGTATTCGATAACGGATAATTCATAAACTGCACTATTTGAACCTTCAGAGAAACCTATTTTTTTGGAAAGACGAAACGCTTGATTCGCATAAATAGCCGCAGAATCAGGATAGTTAGAACGGAGATGTTTAGTGATTTTAATTAGAGCGTTAACCGTATTTATATCTTTCTTTTCAACATTTACAACCCGCAATAAGCTATCGACACTACTTGCTTTCGTAGTGAATGAAAATATTATTATTATGAAAAATATTAGATATCTAGACTTCATAAAAGACGAATAAGACTGTATTGACAGCTGTAAATTAGGCACAAGGTATTCAATTAATAATAAAAAATCATGATACGATTTTTTATTATTACCAAAAAATTACTTCAACTTAATTTACTTTATGATAAAAGGCAATAAAAATTACTTTGGAAATTTAAGGAAAACCGTTGTTCCAATATTAATAGCGGATTCTAAGCGAATTTCACCATCTAATGTCTCCATGATTTTTTTACAAATAGCTAAGCCAATACCACTATTTTTATTGGCTGACTTAGTATCTACTTTTTCAAAAACATCCAAAACTTTTTCTTGATATTCAATGGCAATACCTATGCCATTATCTTTAATAGAAATAATATTAAAATCAGTTTTTTCATCTGCATTAATTAAAATCTTAGGCATCAGATTTTTATTAAATTTAATTGCATTTTCCAAAAGGTTTTGAAATAACCGAGTAAGCATCATTTTATCCGCATTAATAAAAGGAATATCAGTTACTGATATTTCTACATTATTATCTTCGATTAGTGACTTCAGGTTCGCAATCGCATTTGCAAGGCAATTATTTACATCTACAGGTTCTATCTTTATATTACTCGAATCTATTATTACATACTCTCCTAAATTCTTAACTAATTTCGATAAATAATCCGAAGCTTCTGTTACATAAGTCAAGTATTCTTGTCCTTTATCATTAAGCGTTGCTTTATGCTTTCGAGCTAATAATTTACTAAATCGACTAATCATTATAAGTGGTTCTTTGATTTCGCATGCCACTTTATCTACGAATAATTCTAATGATTTATTCTTTTGCCATAAATCCTTTATCTCTTGTCTTTGCCATTCTACAAAGTGCTGACTCTCAATTTCTTTTATCGTTTTTCTTCGTTCTAAACCAAATAACTCCCGTTCTAAGTATTCCGCTTTTAATTTATGAAAATACGCTTTTTTATAATCTCCTACTTCTGCATAAACTTCCGAAAGGCTTTCATTATTAAACATAATGAAACGAGTATCTTGAATATCGACTGCGATTTTTAGAGAGTTTTCATAATGCTCAATTGACTTTTCTACATCATTTTTATACATTGATCCCATGTTAAATAATATCTGCATTTCACCCAACTTGTCATTAATCATTTTACAAAGTCGCAATGCCATATCATAATATGATTTTGCTTTCGCAATTTTCTTACTTCTACAATTAATGATTGCTAAGTTCTGATAAATCAAGCTTTGCATTTTCGTATTACCCCCGTTTTCTTTATCAACACCCAATGCTTTTTTGAAATAAACTTCCGCTGTACTTAGATTATTTTGATAAATATAACTGCTGCCAATATTAGAATATAAACCAGTAATTTGATACTGATTCCCTAACTTTTCCCAAATTCCTGTTGACCTCAAATAATTTTCTAAGGATAAAGTATATTCTTCCTGCACAGCATAAATTAATCCCAAAACATGATAAGTCACGGCTTCCCAGCCGTCTAAAGAGTTTGTATTTTTATGATTTTTGAGATTAGTTATACAAATATTAAAAGCTTCTTTATATTTTCCTTTTCGATAATGAATTTTAGCTTCTTGAGCATTCGTATAAGCTTTGTAAGTTTCTAATTGGAGCACTTCCTGAATCTTTTTAGAAACCATTAAGTAATCATATGCTTGATCGTATTCACCTTGATTCGTTAAAATTTCGGTAAGATTTCGGCAAGTAATCACAAACGGTTCAGAATCATCCTCCAAAGCGTCTAAGGCTTGATAACAGTACAATTGAGCTTTTCGGAAATCACCATGTTGTATTTCTTCCATTGCAAAAACATTGTAAACAAAACCTAATGTTTCTTCATCTCGATTCTGCAAACTCAAATCCAATAGTTCCTGTGCATAATCTTTTGCAAAACCCGGCTGATTGAATTGCAAATGCTGAATTAGCGCTCGCAAAATCTCAATCCGCTTAGAGGAAACTCTAACGATACTTAATTGAGTAATCAGGCTTTTGACTTCCTCTTTTTCTTTCAAGACGAGCTTTGTGTAATTCATTTTAGTAGTTCATGACTTCATCGTTTCGTTGTTTATAATATTTGAAATAATATTGCATCAATGAAACCATAAAAAATGCAATTATCTTGCAAACTTCCGCTGACGAAGGTAGTTAAACAATAATCCAAAAACAACCAAAAATACTAAAGGGATTAAAATATTAATCACTTGCCATTTCGTTTTCTCTTCCTGAATCTTTGTCTTATCCAATAATCGTAATTTTACTTCTTTCATTCGTGCAGCCGTAATCCCTTCTTCATCCAACATATAATCAATCGTGTTCAGCAAGAAATTTTTATTAGCAAACTGGTATCTCACGAAAGGATTATAGCCTAAAGGTTGATACGTATTGTTCCGATAATCTACGATATTTTTAGCAATATCACCATCTGCGACGACCAACATTTTCGCACCTGGAACCGCTTTATCTCTAAATGGTCGTCCTAACTGCTGCAAACCCTGAAGCATTTCTGGAGCGACAATACCTTTGAAGGCTGATGAAAATTCACCCTCCAATAAAACAGCTAAAGGCAATTTCCCTTTATTAAATCGGCCTGCTTCTGGTGGATATTTCAAGATTTCAAATGACACTCGAACTGGCGAACGTTGTATAAAACTACGTTCAGATGTTGTTAATAAAATCGTTTTCTTTATTTTTTCAATCGTTTGAATCGTGTCCAATGTCGTCGGAAAAAATAAATTCACTCTATCAATATTCTTTACAATCGGATGTTCTTCTGTTCCGTCAACCATTGGATGATAATACCAGTCAAATAATTCCGTCTGTGGCTTTCCACCTTCCATTCCAACGACTTGTGGTATTTTTGTACATTGTAAATCCAATGCCAAAGTCGTATTCATTCGCACACCATATTTGAATAACATATTATCCAGATTCAACTTCGTATCATACGGAACGTACGCTTCTCTTCCTCTCAATGAATCCAACGATACATTCAATCTATCCAACAAGAATAAGACCTTTCCGCCATTCATGATGTATTGATCAATAATGAATTTATGTTTATCCGGAATTTCCACTAGCGGACGAGCCATAATCACCACATCAATTTTTGAATCGATATACGGTAAACTATCCAATCCGGTGCGTTGTACTTCATAATAAGATTTCAACGTTTTCTCAAAATCTGCACGCTCAAAACCATTTAACTCGCCATGTCCTTCAATGAATAAAACGTAAGGTTTTTCTGCATTTTTCAGGCCTTTGAAACCATTTGCGAAAGCATATTCCAACAAGTTAATTGAATTCTCCAATAACACTTCTTCTGGCATTGCTGCCGGAGCATCATTTTGTAATAAACTCACAGAAGTCACTCGATCACCATAACGAATCGCAGCATAAGGAAAAATGGCTCTTGCCGAAAGGGCTTCCTTATCCATGGTCATCTTCGGTACGATTCCAATTGATTTTAACTTTTCGCGCATTTGATTAATCTCATCCGTCGTTCCCTCATTCGGATTTACGAATTGGTAATCAATACTAGCATTCAACGAGCGAAATTGATCTAAAAGCATCGTCGTCGCTTCTTGCAACTGCCGATAATTCGCGGGAATATTATTGCCACTTAAATAAATATCAATAAAGATTTTATCTTCAATTGATTTCACTAAATCTTTTGTCGGTTCTGTAATCGAATAACGCTTATCTTCCGTCAAATCGAAATAACCAAAAAAGTATCGTCCAATAATATTAATTAATATAAGAATGCCAACCAAAATCGCAAAGCGTATGATTGACTGTATTTTTTTATTTTGCATTAAATTTAGATTTTAGATGTTAGACTTTAAATATTAGATTTTACGTATAAACGATAAAACCCGCAACCCGCAACTCGAGTTACCAACTTCTCCGCTCCAACATCAATTTCGTCAAACCGATGAAAATGATGATAATCGTTGAGAAATAAATAAAATCTCTCGTATCCAAAACGCCTCGACTGATAGATTTATAATGATAATCAATCCCGAACATTTCCACGATATAATCAATCGTTCCCACAAAAACCGGGAAATTACTTAGAAAATCAAAACCCAAATAAAAGAAAAAACAAAGGAAAACGCCTAAAACAAAAGCGACAATTTGATTCGTCGTAATCGAAGAAGCAAAAATACCAATCGCTACGAAAACAGCACCCAAAAAGAACAATCCAAAATAAGAACCCCAAACAGAACCAGAATCAATATTTCCAACCGGAGAACCTAATTGGTGAATCGTCCAAAAATAAATAAATGTCGGAATGATTGCGAAGAAAACCAAGATTAAACTTGCAAAATATTTCCCAAGAATTATCTCTAAATCTGTAATTGGTCGAGTCGCCAAAAACTCAATAGTTCCCGTTTGTTGCTCTTCTGCAAAAGTCCGCATCGTAATCGCAGGAATCAAAAACATCAAAATATTCGGAGCAAAAGCGAACAAATAATCCAATGACGCATAACCCGGATCAAGCAAGTTTGTATCGGGAAAGACCCAAAGGAACAATCCCAATGTCACCAAAAAAACACCAATGACAACATAGCCAATCAGTGAACTAAAAAATGTATTAACCTCTTTTCTTAAAATACTTAGCATCTTTATTATTAATTATTAATCGTTATTTGTTAATCGTTTTACAAGTAGGTTTCTGATTTCTAAATTGCCACATTTAGGCTTCAAGAATAACGATTCCCTAATCACCAATCACAAAATATGGATTTCTATCATTATAAATTAACAGCATTTTGTGCAGCTTTCGTTTCGCTTCCCGTTCCGACATATCATTGATGGTATTAATCAATTTCGAGTCATTTTGAATCCAATTTTTAAACTGAGGAATTTCTAAAACGGCTATTTTCCCTGTTGAGAAATTCATCATCTTTCGGACTTCAATAGGTTCTTTATTATCCACATTCTGAACCCAAACAGGTTTCCTCGTATTCGGATCATAAATCGTCATTGGAACAGAACGCATTTCGTAAGAATTATATTCGAAATAGCAAATCTCCCCTCTCGTAAGTAAGCCAATAAATTGTACTTCATTTCGCATCGTATCCATGACTCGGATATAAGGAATGCCATCCACGCAAATTCCCCAAAAATCAGTATTCGTCAAAGCGTTAATCACATTTTCAGATGAATCTACAATATTCAGATATTCAAAACGAACGATACTTTTTTCTCTATTAATATGTGCAGAAGCCTTTACTTGCTGCCAATTATAATTCGGTTTATTCTGTTGCAGATCTTTAATTGTCAAATAAACGCCATTATTAAACTCAAAACTATTCGTCAATTGAACCGTATCTTGAGCAGAAACGGTAAAAGTAAAACTCCAAAATAATAATAAAAATAACTGTTTTTTCATTTATTGATTTGCATTTTGCAGCATACAATTTACAATCTTCAAAAGCTACTGCTCACTAAAAATTGTCAACTATTTACTTAGTAAGTTCTTGGAAAACATTCTCGATACTGTACGTTTCCTTATGCATTTCCAGAAGTGTTAATTTATTCTGAACTGCAAAATGAAAGACTTCGCTGCGTATATCCAATTTATTAGCTTGTCCCATTTTCTCGGTGATTGCTAATAATTCCCAACGATTATGATCCAAAGCCTTCACACTTTTGACCCCTTTTATCTTCGTCAATTGATTTTTCGTAGCTGATTCCGCAAATTCCACCGTCACCATCGTGCCACCAGTTACCCGTTCTTTCAGTCGTTCAATCGTATCATTCGCCACCATTTTTCCTTTATTAATAATCACCACACGATCACAAATTGCCTGAACTTCCTGCATAATATGTGTTGAAAAAATGACCGTTTTCTCCTTTCCTAATTCCTTTATCAATGCCCGAATTTCTACCAATTGATTTGGATCTAGTCCCGAAGTCGGTTCATCCAAAATTAATACTTCTGGATTATGTAACATCGCTTGAGCCAAACCGACACGTTGCTTATAACCTTTTGATAAAGAATCAATAATCTTATGCTGCTCTCGTCCCAAACCCGTCATTTCAATCATCTCCGCAACCCGTGATTTCTTATTCTGAATCTTGTGCAAGTTCGCCACAAAATCCAAATATTCCTTCACATACATATCTTTATACGATGGATTTCGCTCCGGCAAATAACCAATTCGTTTTTGAACCTCCAGCGGTTGTTCCGCCGTATTAAAACCACAAACCGTCGTACTACCTTCCGATTGAGGAATAAAACCAGTGATAATTTTCATCGTTGTAGATTTTCCAGCACCATTTGGACCTAAAAAACCCAATACCTCACCTTTTTTTGCCTTAAATGAAATATTATCAACTGCACGTTGTGCTCCGTATATTTTGACTAAATTATTGACCTCTACTGACATGATATTGATGGTTTCACTGCTTCATTGTTTTATTGCTTTATTGCTTTTCGCAATCAGGAATGCG
>CAWVWD010000047.1:0-13983 GCA_963933585.1 uncultured Saprospiraceae bacterium | reverse complement strand
AGATTATTTTATAATATATCTTTCATCTTAAATGAATAAAAAATAGCTTCGCAAAGTTCAGATTGATTATTCATTCCCTATCTCCTAAGTACTCGGATTTATTTACACTACACTTCAAAATCCACAACTAACTAATTGTTAACTAATTATGAAAATAAAAATGAAGTTTAAATATATCCGAATATTTATTTTACATCAATTATTTCATTTTCAATACTTTCTGATTAATCACTTTATCACCGATTTGCAATTTTAAGATATAAGCACCTTTTGCTAATTTTTCAGTTTCGATAAAATATTTGTTTTCGCCAGCAGTACGTTTCCCTAGGTTTTCGCTGTGCAATATTCGTCCAACGATATCCACTAACTCAACGGTTACCTCTTCCGAGGTTTCCAAATCGAATTCTACCGCTAGTTGATTGGTAAACGGATTCGGAAAAATAGACAAATCATACTGTTCGATTAATTCCGTCGTATTTACTAATTCCATTTGGTAACTTGCTGTAAAACCACCTTCTACAATAGACTCATCCGAAACAAAAACAATAAACATATCTGAAGCTGAAGAGCTCACTTGATTCGGTAAAGAAGTACCAGAATAGCTACCTAAAACTGGTGCTGTATCATCTGCGCCGTCGTAAACAATGACAAAATCAAAATTTGCTTCCGTCTCAAATTCTGTAAATGTTAATTGTACATAATTATTCGCAGAAGCTTGTAAAGACCAACTACATTCCGCTCCGTTACCGTAATCATTCCCGGCACTTCCGTCTGTAATCGTACCAGATTGAGTCGTCAAAACAGTATTCCCTTGACAGTAACTTGCTGTTTGTGTGACGAAATATCCTTCCCAACCAGCAAAATTCACAGATGCATCAGAATAGAATTTTAAGAACATTGATCCACCAGTAGAAGTCGTCACAGGAGGAATTGAACTACCAGAATATCTTCCCAAAAGTGGTGCTGAATCATCGACACCATCATAAATTTCAACTGCATCATAAATAGCTCCACCTGTTGTCGCTGCTTCCAAATCAAATGCAGTAAAATAGAATTCAATCGCTTCTGCATTTGCAGGTTGAATCAACCACGAACATAATGTATTATCATAATAGTTACTATTCCCAGAACCATCTTCAATAACTGTAAAATCATCCGTTACCGTCGCTGTGCTACAGTAGGTATTTCCACCAGAAATCGAGTAATTTGCATCAAAACCACCTTGCGTTACCGTCGCATCAGAAGTAAATACCACCAACATTTTATCTCCAGTAGAAGTCGTTGCAGGAGGTAAACTGGTTCCTGACCAGTCTAATAAAACGGGATCATTCACACTTTCTCCATCATAAATAATAACACCATCATAATTCGCTTCCGTATCAAATGCTGTAAAATTCAATGTAATGTCAGTCGCTCCAGCTGGGGTTATTTTCCAATAACAGAATGCATTATTCGCATAATTACTTGCACCCGAACCATCAGAAAAAGTACCCGTTTGAGTAGTTAAAGTCGTTCCGCCATTACAGAATGCCGTTCCAGAAGAAGTATAAGAAGCTTCCCAACCTGCATCCGTTTGTGAGGCATCAGATACAAATCGAACGTACATCGCTCCGGTTGTAGAAGTGATTGCATTTGGAGGTGTTGTATTTCCTGTCCATTCTAATAAAAGTGCTGCGTACTCATTCACGCCATCATATACCTTTACAGAATCATAATTTAACTCCGTATCAAAACTTGTAAAAGTCAACGTAATTTGACTTGCTCCAGTTGGCTGAATCAACCATGAACAATCCGCATTATCTTGATAATTCGCTGAACCGGAACCGTCAGAAAATACGTCACTTGAAGCCGTCAGAACGCTATTGCCTGAACAAAAAGAACTTGCTGAACCTCCGCCTGAACCTAAACCTACCGCATACCAAGCATTCTGAACAGCCGTAACTTGTGCAGAATTATTACCAAATAAATCTTGTGCAGATTGTACGGAACCGATTACCGCATCTGCAAAATCTGAATTTTGATTCAAATAAACAGATAAATTACGATAAGCAATCGCTGTCGCATCATCAATACTGATTCCAGTAACAGAAAAAGTATTTCCTAAGTCATTCGTACCAGAACCACCATTTACCAAAAGATAATACCAATAATTCTGAACACCAGAATTAATATGAACACCTCCATTATCAACACTTGTATTTGATGGGTCTGACCAATGTGTTCCACCATAAGTATCCGGCTGAGCAGATAAACCTGAATTTGGATTTGACATAGAACGCAAGTAACCAGGAGCGGTCAACGTAATCTCGTCTCCGATTTCCCAAAGTCCAGTAGAATTTGGTTTTGCATACGCCTCAATCGCAGTTCCAAAAATATCTGCAAATGATTCATTCAATGCTCCCGATTCTCCTTGATAAACTAAATCTGCTGTACTTGTCACTACCGCATGAGAAAACTCATGACCAGCAACATCAATACTTGTCAAAGGGCTAAAAGTATTCGCACCGTCACCAAAAACTAATGCTTGTAAATTCGGATCCCAAAATGCGTTTTCCATTGCATTATCAAAATGAATGAAGTTTTTAATCATTGCACCATTTCCATCATAACTATCTCGACTCAATTTATTCAAATAGAAATCATATGTTTTTTCCATTCCCCAATGAGCATCCAAAGCAGGATCAGCCGTTGCTGTTCCTGTCGTATAACTTCCTACATTTCCATTTCCACTAAAGTTAAATGTTCCTGCCGAACCTGCTGTAATTGTGAATGAACCTAAAAGGTCATGTGTGAAAACACTATTATCATTGTCAAAAATCTGAACCGTATAAACCTGACCAGTAAGTAAATTCACATTGATATTTGAAATCGTTACCGTTGGCATTTGATTCCAAGTCGTTTGTGATTGATAAACACTATTAGAATTCGCATCAAAAATAGCGATGAATAAATCTGGCAAACCACCATTTGCAGGATTTTCACTAAAGTTTGTATACCAATTATTATTAATTTGCGTAATCGTCACTTCCGATAATGCAACCCCAGAAGGCGTCCAATTTAAAGTTGAATTTGTAAAATCAACGGCATTATTAAAGTCCGTGCCGCTATTCATATTTTTAGTTTCAATACCTCTCCCCGACTCTCTCAAACGATAGCCATTCCCAGTATCATCCATCGTAATCGTCTTCGTGCCGCTATAAAGCGTTTGGGCAGATCCAGTCACATCACCAGTTGCGATTTTATCCACTTTCAATATAATGCTTCCAGTTTTTGCATCTACGAAAACATCATAAACGCCATACGGTTTTTGAGCATTGATATTAATTTTATACACTAAACGGTAAGCATCCGTTGTAAAATTACCACTTAAAGGTGCTAACATTAGCATCGCCGTAGGCTGCAAAGAACCGCCATCAGTCATTTGACTATAATACGCTTCATTGCCACTTTGCCATTGCCATTGTTCCGCTCCAATATGTTGCATTGCTCTAGAAATTGCCACTTGTTCGGTGACAGACGGCGTAATATCTAATTGTAAATTGGAATAAAATTGACCATTTACCGTTTGAATAAATCCATCTTTTTCATGCGTCAAAATTTGACCTCCAAATACTTCCAAACCTTGAAAATATTGCTGATAACGACGATGTGTAAAACCTAAACCATCTTGTGTTTCTTTTGCCAATTCTAATTTATCGGCTTGTCGCAATTCCAAAACTTGCGTCATCATTTCTACCGAATTCTTCGCCGATGGCTTAATCGCAAACTTCACAAAATAAGAATGATTACTCTCCGTCACAGAGTACGGTTTTGTATTCTCCGGATACATCACTGGACGAGTTTCCGTTACAGGTTTTGTATTAAACGGGTTCACAAAATTGGTAAAATCGGGTTCTGTTTGCTTGACTTTATCTTTATTCTGTGCGGAAAGCGTCATCACTCCAACGCAAAAAATTAATAATGTAATTAATATTTTTTTCATTTTTTCATTCCTTAATGTGTTACCATGTTGAGGTGTTGAGGTATTGATGTTCCATTAAAACAACATCAACACGATAACACCTCAACGCATCAACACCTGCTTATTGCTTCGCAATTGATGAAAGATAATCGTATAATTCTTTTAATTCAATGGTAAGTTCTCCTTGCGGATCACCCCAGACCACCTTATTCACAGCGTCACCAGTTTCATCTTTTATTTCAATGAATTTGTAAACATTATGTGGTGTATTAATCGCTAAATTTGAAATGTCAGCAGCTTTTAGTTTTTTGTAAACCATTTTTAATTCTGACTTTTCCAATTCTCGAACGAGTTTCAGTTCACTTACGGCACTTGCTTTCGCAAATAGTTCGCCAGTGTCTTTAATAATAAATGTCTGGAACTCATTCGTAAGACCGCCGCCTTGTCCAAACTGAACTTCCGCATACTTCGGTGTGCATCCAAACCATGATAAAATGATTGATAGCATAATAAATGTTAACGGTAATTTCATAGGTATTAAATATTAGTGTTCTCCAAAAAAATTAGCACTTATTTATATTTCATTACTCTAAAATCAATATAGATATTTCCTATTTGAAAATCCATTTTTTGGACGACTGTATTTAGAAAGGTAACTTTATTAATACCGATACTTAAACTGCGTAACTTTTAGATATAAAATCTAAAAGTTACGCAGTTTTTCATTCCTAGGAAAATCTAAGAATATTAAGTACTTGAGCAAAAAAAATATTCTATTTCATTAAACTAAATGTAAAACTTTTCGTTTCAATAGTAAAGCTATCAATATTTATTTATTTACTTTTAAATGTTAAGTTTATGAGACAGAAAGCGTTAATAGTTTTCACTGCAATATTTGCAATTCTACTTACGAGTTGTACCGTCATTAGAGAAGGAGAAGTTGGGGTAAAGCGTAAATTGGGGAAATACGATAACAATGTTTACACCAGTGGTTTAAAGAGTTATTTTCCTGTTATCACAGTGATAGAGAAGGTTTCTATACAAACGAATAATATAGAAGTAGCAATAATAATCCCTTCTAAAGAAGGTCTAAGTATACGCTCAGAAATTTCGATTCTTTACAGTATTATTCCCAATGATGCACCAGATGTTCTACGAACAATCGGTATGAATTTCGAGCGAAATGTCATTGTTCCTATCTTTCGTTCAGCCGTTGCAGATGTAACTTCTCGATTTTATGCAAAAGATATGCACAGTGGTGAACGTTCGACGATTGAGGAAGCTATTAAGATACAGATGATGAAAAATTTGGAAGGAAGAGGCATTTTGATAGAAGCTGTTTTGATGAAAAGTATTCAGTTACCAGCGAGTTTAGCGACAGCTATTGAAGAGAAATTAGCTGCAGAACAAGAGGCTCAACGAATGGAATTCATTCTACAAGGAGAGAAAAAAGAAGCAGAACGTAAGAGAATTGAAGCTCAAGGTGTTCGAGATGCACAACTTATCATTGCAGAAGGTTTAAATCCGATGATTCTAAACTTCAAAGCTATCGAAGCTTTTTTAGAATTGGCAAAATCACCTAATGCAAAAGTGATTATTACGGATGGTGATTTTCCTATGATGCTAAATCCGACCGACACCGAAATTATAAGACCAGCACCTGCAAATCCCAAAAGATAAAATAGTAGTAATTAATGATATGGTTTGGTATAATAGATAATATATAAGGGTCAAAACGTTTTGAAACGTTTGACCCTTTTTTATATTTTAACTATTTCGATGTAACTACTTATCTCAAGGCATCTATTAATGCAATCCTTTGTCTGCTAAATAACGCTCCGCATCCAAAGCGGCCATACAACCAGTTCCCGCTGCTGTTACGGCTTGACGATAAATATTATCCTGAGCATCGCCACTTGCAAAAACTCCTGCTACATTCGTACGTGAAGATTTCGCTTCTGTAACTAAATAACCAGCCGTATCCATGTTTAAAGAACCGTTAAAGATATCCGTATTTGGCTTGTGACCAATTGCGACGAAGAAACCACCAATAGAAATTTCTGTTTTTTCTCCAGTTTTATTATTACGAATACGCATCGCTTCTACGAATTCACCACCCAAGATCTCATCCGTTTCTGTATTCCAATGCACGATGATATTTTCAGTATTAAAAACACGTTCTTGCATAATTTTAGAAGCACGCATTTCGTCCCGACGAATCAACAAGTGTACTGTTTTACACAGTTTTGCTAAATAAGTCGCTTCTTCTGCTGCTGTATCTCCAGCACCAACTACGGCTACATCTTGACCACGAAAAAAGAAACCATCACAAACAGCACAAGCGGAAACACCGTTATTTTTGAATTTCTCTTCTGATTCTAATCCTAACCATTTCGCATCCGCACCAGTTGAAATAATAATAGAATGTGCTTCTATTTCTTGATTACTTTCTGTCCATATTTTGTGAACATCACCCGAAAAGTCCACTTTATTAATAAACTCATAGCGAATTTCAGTACCAAAACGTTCTGCTTGCTGCTTCAATTCTTCCATCATTTCAGGTCCAGTAATCCCATTTGGATAACCCGGAAAATTCTCTACTTCCGTCGTCGTCATTAATTGTCCACCAGGCTGCACTCCTGTAAACATAACTGGCTTCATATTCGCTCTTGCTGCGTAAATCGCTGCTGTATAACCTGCCGGTCCTGAACCGATGATGATACACTTGTGTTGTTCTGTCATTTTTATTTTAATCGAGTAGAATGAATAAAATTTGAAAGGTTTCTTATTTTTTAGCATTAAAGATTTGATGGACATCACCTACCTTTACACCAAAAACATTTGCCCCTTTATAAGTAAGTAGTACAAAAATCGTAAAAAATAGTTGCAACAACAAACGTCATAAAAACGACAAGTTGAAAAGTACTTAATTATATATGGGAAATTACATATTTCAAAGAATGATTACTATTCTGTTATTCATTCCATCTAAATGATTAACCAAAAGAGGTCGAATATATTAAATATATTCGACCTCTTAACGTATAATCAACATCGGAAAATTACTTCCCCTTTTTACCTTTACCCTTTTTCGGCTTTTTCGCAGATTTAGCTTTTATTTTGGCTTCCAATTTATCGACTTTCTTAAGCTTATTTTCAATTTTCTTAAATTTTATAGGTTTTTCGATTTTCGATTTTTTGACTTTAGCCTCTTTCATTTTCACTATTTTGTCTTCGATTTCTTCCGCTTTGACCGCTTTATCAGCTTTCTTTTTACCTTTTTTAACTTTCATCTTTAGATTAATTTATGTTTTATTGTCTACGTTTCTATAATATCAAATATTCTATAGGTTACTATCGTAAGTATTCCAAGGATTAATAACACGATTTAAAATTTGATTTCTAAATACCTACTAAATTTAGTCCTTTTAATAGTTCAATCAAAATACGTTTTTGCATTTCTACGATTTTATTGACGAAAGTCTCTATTTACCTTTCTTACTACCTTTTTTACAGTTTTTTTTTACATTTCATTAATTTATAATGTAAAATATTTTCTCAAAAGTCGTTAAATAATCGCTCTGTTGGACTTTCTTATTTTAGAATTAGCACGAAAACACATTATTTTTAATAGCCTTGTAAGCTTTATAAGATTAATGACTTTAGCTTTTTCCCACCAGAACAAGTTACAAAAAGGAACCCCTTTTTATTGATTTTGAACAAATGGCCACATTTAAACTCAAAATTTCGCCTGTTTCAGAAGTTTCTAACATCTTAAATCTAGTGGCAAATCGATCTAACCTAGCCAATAAATACCCTATCATGAATGATAATGATACTTAATAGTATTAAAATATTATATCAATTTTGAATCCACAAACCAAATTATAATAAACGATATTTTTGAGATAAAAATCACTTGATTTCAATGATTAAATACTTTTTAATAAAGCTCAATTAATTGTAATCCAAAACCAAGTTCTAAAAATAAGCTATTGAAATTATAATTTAAATACGGAGATTTCCGACTAATGAGTTGTTGATTATTAATAGCAAGATAAACACCATTTCCATCAAAATTTCGATTCTCATTCGCTGTAATAGCATTTCCATCACTGTCGTATTCATCCGTAGTTCCTATAAATGTCAAATAAGAACGCCGGCCAAAACTATAAAAACCACTTACTTTCATAAATACAGATACATACTTTTCAATTGGATATTCGACTAAAATCGTAGGAGAAATCGCAAAAGTTCGACTTTTTAATCGGACTCTCATATCATCATAAATATAACGATTATTGACTTCAAAATAATCTTTATTCTCACTGTAAAATGTACCTAATTTTAGGTTATTGTGAATATAAGCCAGCCCAATTCGAGGCTGAATATATATTTTTCCAAAACCAAACTCTCGTCCCAAACTCAATTGACTAGAATACGTCCAAGTTCCGTTTGCACCAAGTCCAATAAAAGCATTATGACTTATCGTGAAATTTTTTTTCATTAAATAAGATACTTCTGCACTAAATCCATATGACCACATATTTTTGGTTTCCAAATTCGTAAAAGCGGTATCGGGAAGGACAAAATCATCATCTATAAAATCAAGAGTTATTGTGGAAGGTGTAGAATTAATCGCAAAAACACTGGGGGAGAATCGAATAAACCAGTTTAAAGGCGATACCTCATATCCTCCTTCATCTTGAGCAAAACTCAATATTGTTATTAATAAAAACCCAAAAAGTAATATTAGTTTTCTCATAATTGATTATCCTTTTTTTACGTAATAATAGAGATGTTAGACCGCTTTACTATTAGATTTTAAATATTCATTCCACAAATTATTAGCTAAATTTAATGCTATAATCTTGATAATTTATAAAAGTATTTCAGGTATCGAATATTCCAATAAAAAACTAAATAAGTCTAATATCCAAAATCTAATAGTGAAGTAACCTAACGCCTATAGTTTACAACTCTCTCACCCAAATATTTCTAAAACTTACAAAATTTCCATGATCTTGTAAGCGTAAAGGTAATTTTTCCGCATGCGTATTATAAGCTGGTGGGGCAATATAATATGTTCCGCCTCTTACCGCTTTATGATATTGTATTAACACGCCATTGTGGGAAACAGTTAAATATGCCGGTGATTCTAATGAACCATCTTCCTTAAAACGAGGAGCCGTAAAAATGATGTCGTAGCTTTGCCATTCGCCCGGAGGTTTACACGCATTCACAGCCGGAATATATTGCTTGTAAATAGAACCCGCTTGTCCATTACTGTACGTGCTATTTTTATAATTATCTAATATTTGAACCTCGTATTTTCCCATCAAAAAAACACCACTATTTCCCCTCGCTTGACCTTCCAAACCTGTCGTATCGACTGGAGATTTCCACTCAATGTGTAGCTGAATATCCCCAAAACCTTGCTTAGAATAAATATCACCAGTTCCAGGTTTTACGGCAACCGAACCTTCGCCAACGGTCCATTTTGCTTCACTGCTATCGCTGTGTTGGAAACTCGATAAATCTGTTCCACTGAATAAAATAATAGCATCTGAAGGTGCTTGACTATTCGTATAGCCCGGGGTAACTTTTTCGGGAATAGGTTTCCAAATTTCATTTTTCTCAAAATCTCTATTTTCGATTGCCTTTTTCCATTCTTCGGCAGTCATACCTTCTTGAGCATTAGCAAATAAAGCTAAACCTAAAAATCCGATTACGAACGCTAATGTAAAATACTTCATATCCATTTTATATTTATTAATATTTGATTTATAACTTTGTACAGTAAAATAATATTTTCAGTTTTATTCATTGATAATGATGACAAACTACTTCAGTCTATCGTTTACTTTTATAAATAAAATTACGAGTTATTTAAAAAACGTCTGAGTATTTAAATTTCGGACATTTAAAATAAAAATTATGGGTTGTATAAAGACAATTATTCAATTATCATTAATCGGATTAATCGGATTTTTTTTTACGATGTGTACAGATAATCTAAATCTAGAACCATCAGTCATTGGAAATCCTGACTATTGTGTGAGTTATAGTTTGCTTGCGACACAGGCGAGCGATACTACAAGTTTGAAAATTTGGTATCTTTATGAGGAAGATGATTTTGATTTAGCAGCAGGAGCATCCCGTTTTACGAATATTCAAAGTATTGATCTTAATGGCCATACTTTTTCCGAATTACCAGTTTTCTCGATGTTAAATATTAAAAAACCGAATCAACTGTAGAACTTTCATCTGGAATCTCAAATCATACATCCATCACACAACTAACACTGAGTGACGAAGGTATCAGAACGCTTCCCGCCTCAATTGATGTACTTGTAAATCTGGATAATCGAAATTTATGACAAGAGTTTCCTTACCTTACCGGCATCATTTGAAATTTATCAGTCTTGGAATTTACCAAATTCAAGAGTAATCGTATTTTCAATATTGCAGATCTTCTTGGAGGTTTGAATTCCCTAAAAGAATTGATTTTTGTAGACAATCCAATTAAAAAAATTCCTCCAAAATCTTTAAGGAATCCTGACATTGAACGGATTACCATCAATAATTATCAATTAGGAATTTCCGGAAGAATTAGATACTTTGGATGAGTTCTTACGACTTTCTATCAAAAACGATATATTTGATTTCTATTGAAAATGCAAATAATGTCAGTATTATTCCCGCTCGTGTGCATGAGTAACTTAAACGGTTTAGAATAGTTAACATTGTCCAATTTAAGCCTCAACCAGTTACCTCCAGATATTGCCAACTTTTCCAATTCTTTACTTTGATTATATTTAAAAAACAGTCCATTCACCGATGCCGTCAAAGCAAATTTGGAAATTTGGTTGCCGAATACGGAGATTTTTTATTAGGCGTTAGTCGTTTCTTATAACAATTGCAAGAAAATTAATCTGTCATTTGGCTTCTCTCCTTATTCAAGGGAAAAATTGAGAGCGGATTTTACACAAACGAATGATTTTTATTTTCTTGCGATTGCCTTAACTTTTTACTTATATAATTCCACAAATTCTACCACTTCATCCACTAATTTAGCCGCTTCTGTATCCATTGGCGAATGCCCAGAATAATCAAAAATAACCAACTCTTTTTCCGTTGAACTAATATTGGCGAAAGCCGATTCTCCTAGTGCGGGAGGAACTACAAAATCATATTTCCCCCATAAAAGCAACGTTGGAATATTGATTTTATATAACTCATCCGTCATCGCAACCTTTTCGGTTTCTTCCGTGATCGCACTCGCTGTCAACATGCCTGAAATATAAGCAGAAAGCGTCATCGTTGGGGCAGTTACTAAGCTATGACTTAGAGCTCCTGATTCTCCGAGAACGATTTGTGATAATAACCCTTCTGCTGTAAAACCGTAACTATTGATTTGTCCGCCCTCTTCTTCCGTAATATTATTGGTATCCACTGCACTTGCAAAATCTACGATTTCTTGCCAATCACTTATATTATTTCCTGCTGCAATTTCCGTATTTCCAATCTCCAAAAATAGCTTAATTGCTTCCCTATTTAATAACGGAATATCGTGTGCACCATCTACTTCTATCCAACCTTTTATTTCATTTTGAATATCCGTATGCAGCATAGCATAAGTTCCAGTCGTTCCGCCCCAACTATGTCCCATCACGAAAACACTAATATCTTGACCATATTTCTGTTTTAAAAATAACGTTAAATCATAAACGTCATCTGCAAAACGCTGCAACGTTACCTGCGAAGCACTATAACTTCCTTGCGAAGCACCTTGCCCTCTTTGATCAAGATAAACCACCGCATAATCACTTTCCAACTTTTCAGAATATTCACCTGTATTATATACAAATCCACTTCCACCAGGCCCTCCGTGAAGCAATAAAATAAAGACCTCTGAATTCCGATTTCCATCCACTTCTACCGCTAAATCTGCTCCGTCCGAAGTTCTAAAAAAGAAGCGTTCATAAGTTTCTGTATTCTCTTGCGTACAACTCGCAATTATTATAATGAATAGGCTTAATGCCAATATTTTTTGATACATTTTGTATATTATTTAATGATTTTGACCGTTTTTTTGCTTTATTAATTCTCAATTTGATCACAAAATTATGAGTACAGTTTGCATATTATACCGCTACAAACTGCCAACTATTTTATAAAGTATCTTAAACCAATTTCTAACGCAGCAGAAGGAACTGCGGTGTGTGCTTGTGGCATTGCTAGCATAAGAGTTGGCTTTACGAACCAACTTAGCGGAATATTTCTACGATAACCTAAATTACGACCAAAGCCGAACGAAAGTGTCGTTAAAAATTGAGCTTGACCTGCGGCTTCGAGTTTATCCGGTTCTGTTCCAATTCCCAATTGATAGGTATCAATATTATAAATCCGTTGTTGGTAACCTAAACCAAGGCTGGTTTCTAAAAAACTGCCCTTTCTGTGCTTCGTTCTTCTATAACCGAATTCTGATATCAATAAAATCGCACTATGACTATTGGCTACATTATAAAATCCCAAATTCCCAGTGACGAAAGTTTCCTGAGTTTTAACTTTTGTACCTAATTTGTCATTCCGATTGAATAGCCATCTTGGTTTACTTTTTCTTTTTGACCAAAGTGAATATTCATAAGTGGCTTTCATCCCAGGATTTATGATACTTTCTCCAAAGTAAGAAAGTCCAACAGAACTCTGTGCTTGTGATTCTAACGAAAACAGGCAAAAAATCGCACAAGCGATTGATAAAATGTTCTTCATATTCTGATATTTTTTTTGTAAATCTTGTAATTAAAGAGTGAGAAGCAAATAACTTCCTAATTTTAATATCATTATTTTTCTACTTTTACTTATATTGAAAAATCATAAATCGAGACGCTGAACCTTTTATAGTCGTCACTTAATACAACTGTACGAAAAATACTACTTTTATGGCCTATTGACGTACTAAACTTTATCAAAATAATTCTCCTGAATGTTAAACGGATAGAACGATTCTAAATCTCATTTTTCAACTAAAAACAGCTAAAATATAAAAATATAAAGAATAAAATCCTATTTTTTATTTAGACTACATATTGGATATACTCTAAATAACATATCCAATAAGGTTGAAAGTTTATTGGTAACAGTTATTTTAAGGTATATAATTTTCTGTATAATGACGAATCATCTAAATATTATCATTCCAAGAGTTTATCAATCCTTTAAGGATATTTGGAAACGAGAACACCCGAAACTTATCCAAATGTATTTGGATGAAAAGGCCAGCTTCGTACCAAATTTACTTCCTGAAGACGCAATAGAAATTTCTACTTTAGAAACCATTTCTATTCTCAAGCAACGATTGGGAAATACATTCGACATTGCGATAAGCGATGAAAATGTACGATTAGATAATTATGATTTACCGAAAATTATACAATCACCTATTCGGAATAAAACCGACGGAACCTGGCTAAAATCGACCAATATGGTTGGCATTAATGTCCGAACGATTGGGAATTTTTGGAACATTATTAAATATGTATTAACCTTACCAAAATCACAAGATTCGATTCATTTATTACCCATTTGGGAACCAGGAGTTGTCGCAAGTTTGTACGGAATGGCGAGTTGGAATATTAATCCTGAATTTTATTCTAATGATTTAGAAATAGCGATTCCACATTTAAATACAGTGGAAAAACAGCTAAAAGCGGTCGTCAATATTTTACATGCTTTAAAGAAAACCGTCGGAATGGATGTGATTCCACATACGGATAGATTTTCAGAAATCGTATTATCGAATCCTCAATATTTTGAATGGTTACAACGTGAAAATTACGAAATCGTCAATCATCGAGCAGATTTGCACGAAGAAGTTCAAGATTTCATTATGCTATTTCTGGAACAATATGGCCCTTCTAGTCCATTTGACGATTATCCAAAAGACCGAAAAATCTTCTTTTCTGAAGATTATGAAGAAGAAAAACGCAATATTATTTTATTCGGAAAACCAGAACAAG
>CAWVWD010000046.1:0-14039 GCA_963933585.1 uncultured Saprospiraceae bacterium | reverse complement strand
CAATGGATCATGGGTTACAACATCACTTTGGATTAGTAATGCTATCAATTGGTCATGGCAAACTGCGGGAGCAGATATTTTAAATAATTCTTGGGGAGGCGGAAGTCCCTCCTCTTTGATTTCTAATGCCTTTACAAGTGCGGTAACAAATGGTCGAAATGGCCTAGGAACAGTCGTTATTGTTTCGGCAGGTAATGATAATACTTCTGTTGCCTTTCCCGCATTGTTAAATAATGTAATTGCAGTCGGTGCGATGTCGATGTGTAATGAGCGTAAAAGTCCTACATCTTGTGATGGCGAGTTTTGGTGGGGAACAAACTACGGAACAAATCTCGATGTGATTGCACCGGGTGTAAAGATTGTGGCGACAGATATTAGTGGTGTTTTTGGTTATGAATTGACAGATTATACGATGGATTTTAACGGAACGTCTTCTGCTGCACCGAATACCTCTGGTATAATGGCGTTGATTTTAGCAACTAATCCTTCTTTGACAGAAACACAAGCTAGAGCAATATTAGAGTCAACTTGTAAAAAGGTTGGTGGATATACTTATACAACCAATGCCGCCCAACCAAATGGTACGTGGAACAATGAAATGGGCTATGGTAGCGTAGATGCTTACAGTGCCGTTCAGCAGGCTTTTGCAATATTACCCGATTATTGTTTACCAGTTTATAGTACAGTATGTACGAATGGTGCTTATATTGAAAATGTATCATTTCACACCATTACGAATAATGGAACGGGTTGTGCTTTCCCTGACACTAGTAATTATTCGGATTATGCTTCGATGACAACTGATGTAAATCGTGGAGAGATTTATACGCTTTCTGTTACGACAAGTTCAACAAATGGTCAATATTGCGTAGCATTATTGGACTTCAATAATGATATAGATTTTGAGGATGCAGGCGAATTTTTTGATTTAGGTTATATCAATGCAGGTGCGACCGGACAAATTAGCATTGCTATTCCTTATGATGCGAATTTGGGTACGACAAGGTTGAGAATTTTGACACAAGATGGCGTGTCATCGATTACACAAGCAGATATTTGTTCATCTACCTTAACAAGTGGAGAAGTCGAAAATTATGAAGTGGATATTTTACTACCTATTCCAACAATTGCGGTAACGCCTGATTCTCTGGATGTCGTGTTAGAAGTTGGCAATGTGATGATGAGAAATATCTATGTAACGAATGTTAGCCCAAACACGATTCCTTATCAAATTGATTTTATCCCGAATAACGGGGTATCTATTTCTTCTAATGCAGGTGTTTTGTTGCCAACGGAAACGGATACGATCATTGTCACTTATGACGCAACGAATCAATTGACCAATATTTATTTCGATACAATCAAATTCAGGACGACTTCGATTGATTCTATAATAAAAAATGTTGAAAGTACTTTTTCTGTAATAGATGAGCCGATTGCTGGATTTGTTGCAGATGCGACGTTCAGTTGTGATGGTTCGATACAGTTTATAGATACTTCCATGAATATTCCGAACTCATGGTACTGGGATTTTGGAGATGGAAATACGGATAGCACCAGATACCCGACACATGTTTATCAAACGGCTGGTTTTTATGATGTATCGCTGACGGTTTGTAATATTTTAGGTTGTGATACAGCGACTTATTTAAGCTATATTCATTTTGATAATAATGGTTCGTACTGTGATACTTTATTGCTGCCTGCCGATGGTTCTACGATAACAACGAATGCTTGTACAGGCATCATTTACGATAACGGTGGAAGGGATAATAACTATTCTAATAATGCCTCTGGAAACATCGTAATTGAAGTTCCATCTGCTCAAAATCTGATGCTTACATTTCACTCTTTTAAAGTAGAAAACTGTTGTGATTATGTACGAGTCTATGATGGAAACTCCATTAATGCACCGCTTATCGGAACATTCGCTGGTTATTCCGTTATTCCAGGTCCTTTTATGTCTTCCGGTAATGCGTTGACGATTCGTTTGGTGAGTGGCGGTTCAGCAACTTTTGATGGTTTTGAAGCCTCTTGGCAATGTTTCAGTAGCAATTGTCCGACGCCTACCAATCTACAAACGACTACCAATGTCAGCGATGTTGCCTTCAATTGGGACTCGGTGAGTTTAGCCAATACTTATCAGTTGCGATGGAAAAAAAGCAATGAAATAGATTTAGATTGGCGATATGACGCCTGTGGCACAAACACTTTTGAACTTAACGGTTTGGTTGGAGCAACCGACTATGTTTGGCAAGTAAGAAGTAATTGCACTTCGACTTTAAGTGATTGGAGCGTGATTGACACCTTTACGACTGCAACAGCGTTTTCGGTATCACCAGATTCATTGTATGCCTTATTAGTTATCGGAGATTCTACGACTCAAAATGTTGCTATTTCCAATTTAATTAATAACAATATTCAACAAACTGCTGTGGTTGTAAATGAAACGACAGCGTACCTAAGTGAAGATTTTGAAAATGCTTCTTACAGTATTTTTACCGATAATGGAGGAATGACTTATGAAATGGACGATTATCTATCTCAAGGTAATTTTAGTTTAAAAATAATCGGTGGAAATCAATCTCATAGTAGTGGATTGTCTTATAATTTTGGAGAAGAAAACCCTGACAGTATTAGTTTTTATGTTAAGGTGAGTAACTCTTTTCAATCTGGTGGGTATTTTATAGTTGGCAACCAAAATAATTTTGGTTCGGGAGCAATTCATTTTTCTTGTACAAGTTCGGGAATGGGAATCGTGGCAAATAATCAGGCTTTTAAAGTGCCTTTTTATCAAAACGGTTGGTATTTTATTGCATTAAAAAATATTGATTATACCACACAAACATTTGATTATTATGTAAACGGGACTTTAGCTTTCGCCAATGTGCCGTTCAGAGAAAATGCAGAAACACTGAGTGAAGTTCGAATGTATAACTATTATACCAATATGAATTGTTGGTTTGATGATATCTACATCGGTAGAAACGTACATACCAATCAATGGCTTGCCACACCGAACAACACCAACACCTTAACACAAGGTGCAACGGATTTAATAAGTGTTCAATTCAATGCAATTGGCTTAACACCTGATATTTATACAGGAAATTTGGCAATTTCGTCTGCACAAACAGATTCGATAACCGTACTTGTTCCTGTAAAAATAGAAGTAATTGGTTTGCCCGAATCAGAATTTGATGTCGATAAAACCTATTCGTGCGATGGTATCATACAGTTTGAGGAAAAGTCTGAGCATGCCTCCTCATGGCATTGGGATTTTGGGGATGGTTATGTTGATACGACAAGAAACCCAACACATATTTATCAGAGTTCTGGTCTTTACACAGTTACGTTAAGTGTTTGCAATTATCACAGCTGTGATACCTTAACAAAAAATCAACTTATTGAAATAGATTACACCGGTATTTTCTGTGATACTTTATTTATGCCTACCGACGCTTCTATCATTACAACAACAAGATGTACTGGAATTTTATATGATGATGGAGGACCAAATGGTAATTATTCTAATAATGCGAATGGCGTCGTTGTAATTGAACCTACAAATGCTCAGAGTATTAAATTGACGCTTCCGGATCACAATGTATCAACTTGGGGCGGAGATGTGTTAACTATTTATGATGGTAACTCTACCAATGCTCCTATTCTTGCCAATTTTGGCGGTAGTGCGTTCGCATCACCGCCAATCATCACCAGTGGCGGAGCTGTTACGATAAAATTCACTTCAAATAGCGGTATTACGAGGCCGGGGTTTGCTATTGCATGGGAATGTACAAGTAATGCGTGTAATGTTCCGATGATAATGAGTGATTCTATCATTGATGTCAGTCAGGCTAATTTAAGTTGGGATGCCATTAGTGGCGTTGACGGATATGTCGTAAGATGGAGAGATATTCAAACAACAGATTGGCAAACCATAGGAACAGGAACTCCTACTAATTCGGTCGTTTTAGCGAATTTGAATGGAAATACAACGTATCAATGGCAAGTTATCACAGTTTGCTCAGGTGGAAATTTGAGTGATTGGAGTGGTTTTGAACTATTTACAACCGCAAATCATTTTAGTGTCAATCCAGATACGATTCATGTTTCATTAGTTGCAGGAGATTCGACCACACAACAAGTTGCCATTCAGAATCTAATGCCAAATCCGCTTCAATATAACGTCAATGCCGGATATGAAACACTCTATGCTGAAGATTTCGAATCAGGAACCTATAACTCCTTTACGAATACTTCCGTTAACATGACCTATGAAATTGATACAACAGATGCAGCGGTCGGATTCAAATGTTTAAAAATATCTGGTGGCGATTATAATTTTTCAGAAGGATTAAAATACGATTTCGGTACAACGCCTCCAAATTACCTCAGTTTCAGAGTAAAATCAACCAGTACAACTGTGGCAGATGCTTATGTTAGGTTTACAAATGCAGCAGGGACAGCCACCGCGATTGGGTTTTCGTGCAATGGAATTGCCAGAATGGGTACTCAATACACAGCAATTACTTACAATGCGAATCAATGGTATCAGATTGAATTTAAAAATATTAATTACGTCTTAAATCGGTTTGATTATTACGTGGATGGACAATTAAAACAAGCAAATGCATCATTTTCAAATGGGTCGGTATCTGTCGAAGCAATTTATATCGTAAATTATGTTCCGTCAACGGTATATTTCGATGATTTTAGGGTGGGAACACCGCAAACGCTAAGCTTTCCGAATTGGATGGAAGTCACACCAACCGGTAGTTTAAATCTATCACTTACAGATACGGTAGATGTAATATTACGCTCTGCCGGTTTAGCTGTTGGCGTATATGAAAGTGAATTAAACATCGTTTCTAATAGTCCGGATAGTACGACAATCAAGATTCCGTGTATTATGGAAGTTGGGCAAAGCCCTATCGCAGGTTTTTATGCCAATCAAGCGTACTCTTGTGATGGAACCGTGCAGTTTGTCAATACTTCTCAATATCAAGTACCAACACGATATTGGGATTTCGGAGATGGAACAACCAGCTCAGAATACTCGCCTTCACACACGTATAGCAATTCAGGCGTTTATACAGTAACTTTCATTGGTTGTAATCAATTTGGTTGCGATACCTTGACTCGTAATCAATATATTACGGTTAGTATTAATGCCAGTTTCTGTGATACCGTCTATATGCCAACGGCTTCGATAATTACTGTTACCGAATGTACAGGAACACTTTATGATGATGGGGGAGCGAATAATAATTATGCTAACTCTGTCAACGGCACATTGATTATAGAACCTGCCAACGCACAACAAATTACTTTAAATATACTGTCATTTGGAATGGCTAATACATGGGATTTTCTACGTATTTACGATGGAAACTCTATCAGTGCACCATTGATAGGAAGCTACAACGGAAGTAACATTCCACCAAATATCATCACCTCTACCGGTGGAGCAGTTACGATTCGATTTAATTCTAATAACCTCAACAACGATACAGGATTTGAACTTATATGGCAATGTAGCAGTAACAGCTGTAATGCTCCAACGAATATTAATACAACGAATATTGCATCGAGTTCTGCTCAATTGAATTGGACAGATGTTACTAATGTTCAAGATTATAATATTCAATATCGATTGTTAGGAGCAAATAATGGGACTTGGCAAAATGCCTTAGCAGATACTAATTTTATCATTCTTGATGAATTAATTGGCAACACAACCTATGAATGGCGAGTACAAAGTAATTGTACTCAAAATGTATTAAGTGTTTCGAGTAGTTTGGACACATTTACGACAATCTTACCATTTACAGTAAATCCTATATCGCTTAGTGACACCTTAATTGTAGGTGATACCAGTATCTATCAATTGTATTTGGCGAATCAGATTAGTAATGATTTACAATACGAAATAGATTTTGTGCCGACCATATTTGAGGAAGACTTTGAAGACTCGATTCATTCATTCTTACACTTTAATTATGGTACAACGACAGCGATTGTTTCAAATAATAATCCAGCATCAGGAATATATTGTATCGAGATAAACGGTGGAAGTAATTACGAAGCAGAAGGTATCTATTATGATTTTAATAATGATACACCCGAAAGCCTCCGTTTTGATGTGCGAAGTAGTGCAAGCGGACAGGCGGCTTATGTGTCATTAGGACAAGGTAATGGAACGATTGATGCGATTGAATTTAAAGTTGATGCTGGAAATATGGGAATTTTTAATACACCCAACGGAATATTTTACAGTAGAGCTATAAACAGTAATCAATGGTATCACATAGACTTACTCAATATTAATTTCACAACGCATACCTTTGATTTTTATATCGATGGGGAGTTGATTAAAGCTAATATGGGTTTTTTAATGAATTGGAGTTCCGTCAGTCGTTTGCGAATGAAAAACTTTACGAATACATTTTCTGCATTTGATAATATCAAAATAAGCGGAAGTTCGATTGCTTCTAATAATGATTGGCTAACAACGCTTCCGAACGCAGGGACAGTTTTAGTCAATGAAGTAGATACAATCAATGCTAAGTTTGATGCGACTATCATCTCAACGGGTATTCATAAAGGAACACTCAAAATCGTGTCGAAACAGCCAGATTCATCTTTCGTTGCGATTGCTACAAAATTGCTCGTCAGAGATGTCTCAATTGCTGATTTCTTTGCGAGTACAACAAGTACTTGTGATGGAAATGTTGCATTTACGAATACGACTCAAAACGAATCAATGGCTTGGCATTGGGATTTTGGTGATGGCAATACAGACACGGTCGAACATCCAGTACACATTTATCAAACATCCGGAATATACTCCGCTTCATTGATTGCTTGTAATGATTTGGGTTGTGATACTTTAGTTAAACCACAGTATATCAATGTAAACCTAAGTGGACAATATTGTGATACGGTATTCACTATGAACAATACGAATCGGACAGTTACAGATTGTTCGGGTATAATATATGATGATGGTGGGGTCAATGGAAACTATTCTAATAATACCATCAGTATTGTAACCATCGAACCGTTTAACGCAACAAATGTAACGTTGACATTTAATTCGTTTCAGTTGCAAAATTGTTGTGCGGTGTTGACGATATACGATGGTAATTCCATTAATGCCCCAGTTCTTGCGTCCTATTCTTCGTCAACAATACCTGCTCCTATCACCTCGACTGGCGGTGCGATAACTATAAAATCCTCAAGTATATATAGTATCAACACACAATCGGGATTTGAAATTACATGGCAATGTTCAAACGTTTCCTGTGTGACACCTACCAACCTTTCTTCTGCAAATGTTACGCCTTACGAAGAAGTCTTAAATTGGAATGCTTCAAGCAATGCGACAAATTATAAATTAAAATGGAGAGCATTGGGGGCGACCTCTTGGAGTTACATTGATAATGTAGGAGGAACTTCCTACAACTTGACAAACTTGATAGCAAATACCGATTACGAATGGACGATTCAGTCCGTCTGTAATAATTCATTGAGTAACTTGAGTACTACGGATACATTCACAACGCAGGCAATTATTCCGATTACTTACGTAGTCAATACGGCAATAAATGTTTCCTGCTATGGCGATACAGATGGCGTGATTAATATTTCGGTTTCGGGAGGATTTCCGCCATTTACATATTTATGGAACAACGGAAATACAACACAAGATTTATCCAACCTATCGGGAGGCGTATATACTTGTACGATAACAGATGTGATAAATAGTGTTTTAGCAATTAATTCAATTCTAATAGATGAACCAGAAGATTCCTTAGCCTTTACTCAAAGTTTTACTCCGATTTCTTGTTATGGATTTTCAGATGGGAGTATTGATTTAACCGTGACAGGTGGTACCGGGAATCATAGTTATATTTGGAGTAACAACAATACAACAGAAGACCTCACTAATTTGGTCGTAGGAACTTATGCTTGTACCATATCAGATGATAATAATTGTACCGTAACGACAGGAACAATCATTATTACTTCGCCGGATAGCATTGGAATCATTGATACGATTATTACAAATGACAATGGTTTGGGAAATAGTGCCATTGATATCACCGTCACAGGAGGATTAGCACCTTACCAATATAGTTGGAGTAATGGAGCAACAACCGAGGACATAACCGGCTTACCTCCAACAACTTACACGGTGATTATTACCGATGCGATGAACTGTCAAGCTACATTTATATTCGATATTTTGGTGGGTACGAATCGCATTAATGAATGGAAAAACGTCCATATTTATCCAGTTCCAATAGCCGCAGGGAAACAACTGACGGTTGATTTACCAATTTCATTATCAAACGTAACGTATCAAATTGATAATATTTTGGGACAAAAAATTGACTCCGGCATTTTATCGCAACAAGGTGGAAATGCTAAATTATTAATACCAAGTCAATCTGGCGTTTACATAATTTCATTTTTTGAAGCTGGAGTTAAGTTGAAATCGTTTAAAGTTATTGTCGAATAACTTGATATACTGAAAACTCAACAGATTTATCTGCATGATAAAAATACGCCAAAATTTAGTCAAAAGAAGTAATAATGCGACTGAAAATGTAGAACGTCCCGATTCATAGATAAGGAAAAATCTTTAGAAGAAAGGTAAAACACGTTTTCAATAAAGTTATTATTTCAACCAATTATTTTTTTAGAAAAGATGGAAGGAATTTTTGATAAATTCCTTCCACTTAATTTATAGACTTTATTTTCTAATAAAAATTTCGCTGTATGAGATTATTAAATATACTTATTTTTAACTTTACAGTAATAGCTTGTTGTCCACAAAAAAGGACACTAAGAATATTGCATTACAAGAAAAAATTAATATTACTTCGGTCGAAAATTATTATGATTTATACACAAAGATTACAATACCCCAATTGACTGATTCAATTAATAATTTAGTTGATATTGAGTTAATGCCTATTTTCTTTGAGAATCCTTAGTGATTGACAGTTTAAAATTTATATAATACATTGATTTTCAAATTATTGTGATTAATATCTAAAGAAAAGAATCCGTTTGCTTTTACCATATCAGATGGTACAATTGGTTATTTTTCTTTAGAAGAGCTATTTGATATGTTGGGTTTGGTAGCTCATCTTTATGGATACCATTTAACCATACTATATTTTAATATTTGAGACCATTTTCGAAACCACTTTCATATCTTTGTATTATGGCGGTTTTAAGATATATTATTAGGAAGAGTAAAGTAAATAAGCAGGGGTTAACAAATATTAATCTTCGTTACGCTCATGCTTCAAAAAAAATTGAACTCTCCACTGGTGAGAAAATAGAGCCAAAGTATTGGGATGCTAATAAAGGACAACCTAAAATCAAATATCCTGAATGGACATACCTTGATGAACAGTTAATGAAGTTTGAGCAAAAAGCGAAACGGATTATTCGGAGTGCTATGCTGAAAGATATTAATCCGATCCCTGAATATTTCAAAGAAGAGTTTCTTAAAAAGGAAGCAATCATAAAAGACGAAAAAAAGGAGTTTAATTTTTTTGAGAAGTTTGATGAATATCGAGCTTATCTAAAGGTTCATAAACGACCAAATACGCTTAAAAACTTCAATAGTTTATATAAACACCTCAAGACCTACGAAAAGAAGAAGCGAACAAGATTAACTTTCGATAGGATAGACCATCGTTTCTATGACAAATTCATTAATTATCTGATTACAGATTTGGGATTGACAGATAATACAGTAGATGATAAAATCAAAACGGTCAAAACCTTTTTGTACTGGGCAACTCGCCAAAAATATAATAAACGTTTAGATTTTAAGGATTTCAAAAGATGTAAAAGGGATGCGGAATTTATATATTTGACGGAGGAAGAATTATTTAAAATATTGAACTATGATTTTTCTACAGAAAAGCAAAAGAATTACGAATCAGCACGAGATGTATTTTGTTTTTGTTGTTTTACCGGTTTACGATATTCTGATATTGCATCGCTCAAATTAGAACATATAGAGGGCAATCACATCCTTAAAAAAATGCAAAAAACAAGTAGGTATGTCAAAGTTCCATTGAGTAAGTATGCACAGGATATTTTGACAAAACATAAAGACAATAATGATGGTATCCATTGTTTTAATGTTTTTGTAAATCCTGTAATGAACCGTTATCTAAAGGAGATAGGGGAGAAGGCCGGAATTGATTCAATGGTCACATTATCAACTGGAAGAGGCGGCGAGACAATAGATAATACGCAACCTAAATATAAGTTTATTACTTCTCATACAGCTCGTAGGACATTTATTACCCTTTCACTCCAGAAGGGAATGCGTCCAGAAGTCGTAATGAAAATAGTCGGTCACTCAGATATTCGAACGATGATGAAATATGTAAGATTGGCTGATGATATTTTGAATGATGAAATGTTGAAAGCTTGGGATTGATTTCAACATATTACAGGAATATTAAATATTCAAGACTAAATAGCTGTGTCCAATTCACCACCTCAAGATTCACGATATTTCCTACTGTACAGTTTACCCCAAACTGTTCCGCTTTGAACGGCATCAATTAATCACGGCTTAATTACATCATATCTTAAAATAATATAAAATAAACTTACGATTGAGGCTTTAGATTAGTATTCGAGACCATTTTCGAGACCTTAAATAAAAAAATCTCTTGCAAATCATTGATTTACAAGAGATTAGTTTTTATTTAAGTACCCACGACAAGAGTCGAACTTGCACGTCCTAATGGACACAGCGACCTCAACGCTGCACGTCTACCAATTCCGCCACGTGGGCAATTTTGAATGATGAACGATAAGTTTTAAGTTATTGAACATCAATTTTGAAAAGTATGTCTTTCAAAAGTCCCGCAAAGATAAGTTAAATTATGTTATTTAGAATTATAGCAACTTGAATTATTTTACGATAGTGCAAAAAAAAGCAGTCATTTTAAAAAATGACTGCTTTTTGAGTTGTTTTTTAAACATAAAATTAATCTTTATCAATAGGAGCGAATACATTTTCATTATTCATTGGAATATACTTGAAATTATTATACCGCAGTATATGAACAAATTTATTTTCAAAACAACGAATTTTATAATTTTCTCCCATACTACTTTCTCCAGTTTCGTAAACTTTTTCAAAATTAAAAGTTGTCTGTAAAAGTTTGTCATCTGAATCTTCAAGATTACTAATAAAACCAGTACCATATTTGTTCAACATTCTACCGAAGTATAACGTCAAATCGTAACCTTTGTAGGCTTCGATGGTTGGCGACATATTATATTCAGTAAAGAATGCTTGTTTGAAAGCTTTTACTTTTTCGTCACCTCTATTGACAAAACTTGCATTCGTCACATGAACATTACAACTTTCCAAAACCCCAAAATCAAGATTTTCATAGGACATCCAGCTCGGCATTCCAAACACGACAATAGGTTTTGAACCTCTTGTCGAATTTAAAGTTCGTAATAATGCGCTTACAAAACCAACATCTGAAACTGGTGCGATAATTATCGTAGTATCATTGACACTCAACAAATCACTTAGACCTTCAAATTTAAAAGAAGCTTCTCCTGATTTCTCTGCAAAAAACTCATTATAGTTGTTTCCCGAAAGTAAAGCATTTGCATTCGGGAAAATATTAAATAAGTCATAATAATGTTTCATACGACTTACTTCTCTACCACCTTGTGGCACGACTATGACGACATTATTACTAGCATAATTTTGCTTAATATATTTGACGGTCGCATCTGCATGAGAACTAAAGTATGGACTTGCTTGAATATAATATGGATTTTCTGATGCAATAGAAGCGTTCAGATTCAAGGAAACCATTGGAACCTGATCTTTCTTGGCAACTTTTTCCGCTACGATTCTTACATTATCAGAAGCTGCAGGTCCAATAATTAAATCCATTGCACTCAATGAATAATTATCGACTAATCCTTGAACAACTCCTTGACTTCTGCGAGAATCAAAAACTTCTACATCCAAATTAATACCTTCAATACTTAACTGTTGTAATGCCAAAAGTGAACCTTCATAAAAGTTCATACCTTGAACAGACGCACGAGGCATTTTAGCAGCAGTTCCAAATTCTCTTGCGAAGAACGGCATCAATATTCCTACTTTATAAGCGTATTTAAAACTTATATCTACAGAAGGTTCGTTAACTTTGATTGTATCATCACTTTTTGGATTTTCTATTGTACCATCGCCAGTGTTATTATTATTTTCAGTATTACTTCCACCAGTTCCGTTATTACTTGAGTTATTACTGTGTCCATTATTATCATTTCCCGAATCACTTTCTATGATAGGATTTCCATCCACATCATATTTTGTATTTGGGTTTTTGATTGGTTTGTCACTACCAACTTCTTCTAATTCCGAAGAAGTTGTAGTATTATTATTTCCATTAGAAACAGGTTTGAACAACTCACAAGAGGCGAACAAAACAGTAATTACAACAAAAATCCAAATTTTACTCCCATTCAATAGTTGCAGGGGGTTTCGTGCTAATATCATAAACGACTCGATTTATACCTTTTACATTGTTAATAATTTCACTTGAAACGGTTGCCAAGAAATCATAAGGCAAACGACTCCATTCTGCAGTCATTCCGTCCATTGAGTTTACAGCTCGAAGTGCTACTGCATTTTCGTAAGTACGTTCATCACCCATTACACCAACGGTATTGACAGGTAATAACATTACACCAGCTTGCCAAACTTCGTCGTACAAATTATGCTTTACTAAGTTATTGGTAAAAATAGCATCTGCTTCCTGTAAGATACGAATTCTTTCTGTTGTTATTTCGCCCAAAACTCGAATAGCTAAACCAGGTCCTGGAAAAGGATGACGACCAATAATATTTGGCGTAATGTTCATTGCATTTCCAACTCTACGGACTTCATCTTTAAATAAAAATCGTAAAGGTTCGACAATCTTTAGTTTCAGAATATCAGGTAAACCACCAACATTATGGTGAGATTTTATGGTGACGGAAGGCCCATAAACAGAAACTGACTCGATAACATCAGGATATATTGTTCCTTGACCAAGCCAAGTAACATCTGTTAAATTTTCAGCTTCTTCCTCGAATACTTCAATGAAGACACGACCGATGATTTTACGTTTTTTCTCAGGATCAGAGACTCCATTTAATTCACTTAAAAAGCGTTCTCCAGCGTCAACTCCTTTGATATTTAAACCCATTCCTTGATACGATTCCAAAACAGATTCGTATTCTCCTTTTCTCAATAGTCCATTATCAATGAAGAAACAATAAAGGTTCTTACCGATTGCTCGGTGTAATAACATCGCTCCGACGGTAGAATCAACACCACCAGACAAACCCATTAATACTTTCTCATTACCAATTTGTTCTTTTAATCCTTCGACTGTCGTCTGAACGAAAGACTGTGGTGTCCAGTTACCGCTACAACCCGCAGTATTAATAACGAAATTATTCAAAATTGTCTTTCCATCCAAACTGTGTGTCACTTCTGGATGAAACTGAATACAGTAAATAGGATGGTCATATTCACCCTCTTTTGATTTGTAAGCCGCAACATCAATAGATTCTGTTCCTGCTAATAATTCAAAATTACTTGGAATTTCAGCAATGGTATCTCCATGCGACATCCAAACTTGTGAATTTTGAGAAACACCGTCCAGTAAATCATCATGCTTGAAAATACGTGATAAAGCTGCTTTTCCGTACTCTCTTTTCTCAGAACGCATGACTCGTCCACCCATTTTTTGAGCGATATATTGAGCACCATAACAAATTCCCAAAATCGGTTTCTTGTTAATGATTTTCTCTAAATCGACTTGCAATGCTTTTTCATCCATTACGGAGAATGGACTCCCGGAAAGAATGACACCTTTAATAGAATCATCTAATTCAGGTATCTTATTATACGGTACAATTTCGCTGTACACGTTCAATTCACGAATACGTCTTGCGATGAGCTGCGTATA
>CAWVWD010000045.1:0-14214 GCA_963933585.1 uncultured Saprospiraceae bacterium | reverse complement strand
AATATTTAGATATTTTATTGAAAATAAAATACTTGATGTCATTCATCCCTTGATACAGATTTTAAGTGAAATATGAATTATAAACTATTTATGATCATAATATAGATAGTAGTCACTCAAAAAGCTAAGTATCGTAATTTATATTTTTATATTTCAATAAACAGGTTTTTGGACTCATAAACAAAGACTATCTATCGTTTGATAATTCCTTCATTATAATAAAACTGCCTGATAATAGAACGTTCTATTATCATTAAAATTAAATCGAATATAATGAGTTTCATTCAAAAAATAAAACAATTCAGACAAGTGGGAGATAACTTTAATCTGCTCAACTTAAACCTAAAGAAAGCTCTTGGAACAGAAGGTATTTTTGTCCTTGTGCTTGGATTTGGATTCGTATCATTGTGTACCATATTGTCTGTTTTTGTGGAAGAAGTCAATATTCCAATCTACTGGATGGCTGGATGGTCAATTCTTACACTGATTTGTTCCTTCCTATATTATAAATTTGATTCCATCAAGGGTGAAAACGCTCAAGTTCTCCTATTTTTCTTCGGTATTGGAATTATGGGAAGTACTGTTCTACTAAAATATTTAAATGCTTTCAGTGATCATTTCATTTTCTTTTATTGGACAATGGCCGTTTCGGTTTCTTTAGGTATTTCTAAACTTCGGTTTATGGTTCAGATTTGGATAATTCCTTTAGCTTTTGTTTTGTTTGCAACCGTTTTTGTAGACATTCCTGAAGTTAACAAACTACAATTTTATATTTGGAATCCTGTTATTACTATTATGTCCTTTTTTGGCATTTATAGTTCGATGAAAACGAAAAATGATTTAAGTAATTATCGTGAAAGTGCTAAAAAGTATCAATTCGAATTTGAGAATATCATGGATACCATGTCCAATACCGTGACTATTAAAGATGATAAAAATAATATTATCCAATTAAATAAGCAATACGCTAAAATGTATAATAAACAGATTAGCGAGTTTGAAGGACAGAGTTTATATGACTTATTACCAGAAAAAGAAGCGACCCGATACCATCACCAAGACTTAGAAATTATTAGTTCTCGTAAAGCTAAAATTGGTATCTTAGAAGAATTTCACTTGCCAGATTCAAACAAAAAAGTATGGTTACGCTCTGATAAATTCCCTTATTATAACCAAGAAGGTAATGTTCGAGGTGTAGTCATCTTTGGTACAGATGTTACAAAGGAAGTAGATGCGAAAATGGAAACGTTGCGCTCAGAAGCTCAATTTGAGCAAGTATTCGCAGAAGCTCCTTATGGAATTATTACATTAGACCTTTCTCGAAATATTATCGAGGCGAATAAGACTTTCCAAAAAATGGTGCGTTATCATCGGAAAGAACTTATTAATAAAAATATTCAACTGTTGATTACAGATAAGATCAACCTTAATGATAATTTAGATGGCAGTAAAAAAGAATTGTCATTACGCACTAAAACCGGTGAAGAATTTATCGCTCAGATTATGTTCTCAACCGTCAAAAATCATGACGGAAACCTAAATTACACGATTGCGATTATTGAAGATATTACAGAGAAAAAAGCTTCCGAAAGGCAGTTAGAAGAATACGCAAAAGCATTACAGGAAAGTAATAAAGACTTAGAACAGTTCGCTTATATCGCTTCACATGATATGAAAGAACCGCTTCGGATGATTAATAGTTATGTGACGCTTTTGGGAAAAATGTACAGTCATAAGTTAGATGAACGAGGCCTAGAGTTTATTGAATTTGCATCTGATGGTGTGAAAAGAATGGACCATCTAATTAAAGATTTATTAGAATATTCAAGAATTGGTCGGACAGAAATTAGAAAAAATCTAGTCTCCTTTGATAATATTTTACTCAAGGTAATGAGCAGTCTGAGGTATCAAATTAATGAGAAAAAAGTTGATTTTGATATTGATGTCGACTTACCAAAATTCTTAGCAAGTCGTACACAAGTATTTATGTTATTTCAAAACTTAATTAGTAATGGAATAAAATATAATCAAAGCGAAAAACCTCTAATTTCCATTAGTTCTATCATCGAAAACGATATAATTCAGTTCACGGTAAAAGATAACGGAATCGGAATGAAGGAAAAACATTTAGGTGAAATTTTCCAAATTTTCCAACGTTTACATGGAAGAGAACAATATGAAGGAACGGGAATCGGTTTGGCTGTTTGTAAACGAATCGTGAAATACCATAGCGGAGATATTTGGGTAGAGTCTGAAGAAGGTATTGGCTCTTCGTTCCATTTTACGTTGCCTCTTGAAACGGAAAAAGAAGCTATTTTAATTCAATAATTTCTGCCGCAGACTCACTCGTTCGTACAGCAAACGAAATCTCGAAGATTTAAAATTGTAAAAGGGTTGAGTGCTTTAAAAGCATTCAACCCTTTTTTAATCTAAATAATTAATTTGGTTTTCAAATTAAGAAAATAGAAAACAATATATAATAAATTCTAACTTCCAAATATATCGTGTTAATTTAACTTAATGAGTTATTTTTATTTTTGCAAAATTGATGAAAAACAATAATATATTTTGCAGCATTGATTTTTAAGCATACCTTTGAGAATCGTTGTTACAACATTGAGTATGTCGTAATCTTGATTAAAATAATTGATTTGATAGCTAGTTTTAAAAAAATCACTATCAAATCAATTATTAATAACCAATAAAATCAAAGCAAATGAATAATTTAATTTCAAATTTAGCGAAATATTCAAAGTATATCTTCGCAGTAGTGTTTCTTATATTCGGTCTTTTTCACTTTATAAGTGGCGAGGCAATGGCAGAAATGGTTCCAGTTCCTGGAGGTGTAATTTGGGTATATATTGCAGGTATAGGATTGATAGCCGCGGCAGTTGCTATTTTTATCAATAAATACATGCGTTTAGCAATGTTTCTTTTGGGTGTAATGTTATTATTATTTGTCATACTACTTCATATTCCTGGTGCTGCGGACGGAAACGAAGCTTCTGTACCAATGATTTTGAAAGATTTAGGTTTAATGGCTGCTGCTTGGATGTTAGCAGGAAATTCGGAAGACAATAAATTTTAAGATTTTTAAATACATAAGATTAAAAAAGGTCGGATGCTTTTGAAGCGTCCGACCTTTCTATTATCAATTTACCTTCAATCCACCCTCATAATCTACTTTCAAAACTGTATTTTTTATTTTTGGGTTTCCCAAAATCCATTGAGCCAAAGGAGCAACAACTTCCCGTTCGATTGCACGCTGTAACGGTCTTGCACCATAACGTTCATCAAAACCAACGGACGCTAAATGATTTAATAATTTTTCTGAGAACTCTAATTTTAGACCAATTTTCGTAAAACCTTCTCGCTGCTTTAGTTCATGCAACTCCTGAATCGTAATCGCCTGAATATTTTCCGCATTCAGCGGATTAAACATCACAATCGAATCAATACGATTCACAAATTCCGGTCGAAAATATTTCGCAATCGCAGTATTATAAGTTGCTTCGTCGGGCATTCCGTTACCAAAACCGACAGATTGACGATTAGATGCACCTAAATTCGTCGTCATAATAATTATTGTATTTCGGAAGTTCGTAATTCGACCGAATGCATCGACCAACATTCCTTCATCCAAAACCGACAAAAACGCATCAAAGATCGCAGGATCTGCCTTTTCAACTTCATCCAATAACAAAACCGAAAATGGACGTTCTCGAATATCTTGCACTAATTTTCCAACTTCCTTCCCTGCGCCAATAAATCGAGCAATTTGTTCAACATGTTGAAACTCACTCATATCAATCCGAATTAATGGCGAACGCTGTTGTCCGACACCAAAAAAATAATCTGCCAACGCTTTTGCCGAAGCCGTTTTACCGACACCTGTTGGTCCAGCAAAAATCATGGTTGCGATTGGCTTGTACGGATTATTTAAACCAGCTTTAAATATTTTTATAATTCCTGTTAATTGCTCAATCGCTACTTTTTGTCCAATGATTTTAGATTCAAAATAACCTGTTAATTCATTGATTTTTAATAACATATCATCTCGTAAAAATAATTCCGGCAGACCAGTTGATTTTACAAAATTTGTAATTACAGCATTTGTATCAATCCGGTTTTCCGTTGCAATTTGTGCCGCACTTACACATTGACCTAAAAATCGAACAGCTTTACCAGGAAAACTTTGATATGGATAATATCGAACCAATAAGCGATACGATAATTCAATCGCTTTCTTGTCAATATCAATTTTCAAATTCTGATGACAAAACGCAGCAAATTTATCCAAAATTCGATAAATTTTCGTTTCCGGTAATTCTTCTAATTGAACAATTTGAAAGTTTTCCACGAATCCCGGTAATAATCTTCTGATACTTTCCAATTCCTCCGGCGTTGCTTCCCCTATAATTTGTAACTTTCCCTCTTGCAAAAAAGGCGTTAAAAAAGCTGCTACACTAATTTCCGGACTATCGCCACCGACTTGTAACAATCGGATAAAATCGACCACCCAAAGAATACCATTTGCTGCACTCAAATCACCGACTAATGCTTCACACGCTTCTTGCCATTCTCCCAAATATTTTGCACTTGCCGTAATCCGCTGCGGCATAATTTGCCAAAAGGAAAAATCTAATTGCTGTTTACTTTTTGAAGTTATTTTTTTAATCGCTTGTCGCAATACCGAAGTTTTTCCAGTTCCCGATTTCCCAACAATCAAGACGTTCGCTCGATTATTCACCAACCGATCCACCACTTCGGCAACTTGCTCGTCCAGTTCCCAAGCAGCCTCTGGAAACGCAGAAATGTTTCGTCTTACCTTTTTAGAATATGGATATCTTTCCGCCAAACGAGTCAGCGTTTCATACTGTCGTTCCACGTTCCAATCTCCCCAATTTGTCGTCTTTTCCTTAATTTTTAAAATCACTTCATCCAGTTGCGGTTTCGCAATCGTCATTTGTTTATAAATAAAATTTGGAGGTTGCTGATTCAGATAATTCATCGCAAAATGCGACACCAATGATTGAAATTGCTTCGCTTCATAATAATAAAAACTCTCCTCAAACATTGGTAAATAACATTCATAATAACCATGTTTTGTTTCCCCATAAACGGTCACAATCGGTACTTTCAGCGAAGTTGGCAACGGATAAGCACCGCTTTCTTCTCGATAGGTCGGACGCACTTTCACCTCAACTACTTTCATCTTTGGCTTGATAATATCCATATACGGATAATCATCATGCTTCCGATAATTATTTTGTAACTGCTCTGTCAACATCGATTTCACATTCCGCAAATCTTTATCGACAACTTGATAATTCGTACCAACCAGAATACCTAGAACGGCATCATCATTTAATTGAAAGTAAAGTAACGGATAGGTTATTTTTTCCATAGTTTGACTTGCTGACTGGTTAATTCATGATTGGTTAATTCGTAACAATCTAAAAACTAAATAAAGATAAGGGATTTATGGATTATAAACGGTGAATTATTTAAAGTTTTGATAAAGGCTACTATTCTAAAAATCATAAAAAGGCCATCATTCCGACGAAAGTCAGAATCTCTCACGGTCAACGGAACTCAACTCAAAAAAGCGACACTTCGGCTGCTTCTTTTCATACAGGTTGTGAATTCGTGATTTTATCAAGATTGAGCCTTTCTAAATTTTGGAGATTCTCCCGAATGCTCAGGATAGGAATCGAAATGACGGACGTATTTAATTTTTTCTTTCTTTACTACAAATAAAAAGCGTCCACATTACTGCGGACGCTTTCAAAAATATTATTCGTTTTTTTTAAGTCTAGATGAAAAATTGCAATTCACTTATCTTGCAAAATTCGTCGCTCGTTTTTCACGAATTACCGTGACCTTAATCTGTCCAGGATATTGCATTTCATCTTGAATCTTTTGAGAAATTTCAAAAGACAACATTTCTGCACGTTCATCCGTCACTTTATCACTTTCTACAATCACACGTAATTCACGACCAGCCTGCATTGCGTAAGCTTTCTGCACACCTTCATAATTCAATGCTAAATCTTCTAAATCCTTAATACGAGATAAATAAGATTCTAATATTTCACGTCTTGCACCAGGTCTTGCGCCAGAAATTGCATCCGCAGCTTGAACGATAGGTGACAAGATATTATTCATTTCGACTTCATCGTGATGTGCACCGACTGCATTAATTACAGCAGGATGTTCCCCACTCTTTTCACATAATTTCATACCCAAAATAGCATGTGACAATTCTGTTTCTTCGTCACCTACTTTTCCAATATCATGTAATAAACCGGCACGTTTCGCCAATTTAATCTGTTTCTTATTCAATCCTAATTCCGCAGCGATAATCGCACAAAGATTAGCCGTTTCAATCGAGTGTTTCAACAAGTTCTGACCGTAAGAAGAACGGAAACGCATTCGTCCAACCATACGAACCAACGCAGGTTTCAAACCATGAATATTCAAATCAATCACGGTACGTTCACCGATTTCCATAATTTGCTCATCCAAATCTTTTCTTGTCTTTGCCACAACTTCTTCGATACGAGCAGGATGAATCCTTCCATCCGCTACTAAACGCTGTAATGCCAAGCGACAAACCTCCCGACGTATCGGATCAAAACTTGAAATCACAATTGCTTCCGGCGTATCATCTACTACGATTTCTGCACCAGTCGCTGCTTCTAACGCACGAATATTACGACCTTCTCGACCGATAATTTGACCTTTCAAATCATCCGAAGTTAAATTAAATACGGAAACTGTATTTTCAATCGTGTATTCTGCACACATTCTTTGTATACTTTGAATCACAATCTTTTTAGCTTCTTTATTCGCAGTAACCTTCGCCTCGTCCAATGTATTTTTGATCAAAACTAAGGCCTCATTTTTAGCCTTGTCTTCTACTATTTTCAATAATTCTTCTTTCGCTTCGTTTTCACTCAATCTGGCAATTTGTTCCAACGCTTTGATACGTTCTTCATTTGCTTTTTCAAGTTCTTCTCGTTTCTTAGTAACAATATTTACTTGACGTTCTAAGTTCTCCCGAATCGAATCAACTTCACCTTTTTTCTGCTCTAAATCAGAACGTTCCCCTTCTAATTTTTTGTATTCGCCTTTAAGTTCTTGCTGTTTATTTTGAAAATTCTGCTGCAACTGCTTCAAACGGTTTTCACCATCCTTCACCTTCATCTCATCTTCCTTCACCTGTTGCTTACGCATCGTCATTTCATCCTCAAACTCCGACTTGAATTTAATATACTTTTCACGAGCTTCTAAGATTTTCTTCTGCTTAATATTCTCGTTTTGGCGTTCTGCATCATTTATTGATTTCTTCGCTTCTACTTCTGCATCTCTAACCACTCTTGCAGCCGTGCTTCTTGCCTCTTTAATCGTTTTATCAGCTTGCAAATCTGCTGATTTTAATTTATCCTGATTTAATTTTCCAAGTTGCTTTTGACCTAAAAAATATCCGAGAGCAGCACCGACGATAACACCGATAATTGCTATTACTATTTCCATATTCTATCTGTATTTATTAATTGCTTTGGTTTTAAGGTTTTATGATCTTATGGTTTTAAGGTTTTATCGTTATAATGATTCTTTTATTTACAATAGTTTACCTTTTGCCAGACACTAAAATACACTTATATCTAAACAATCATTGTTAAGTATGAATGTCTAAGGTTTGAGGTTTAAGATTTAAGGTTTTTAACTACCTTTATACTCAAATACCTTTCTACCTAAACAGTTATTATCACATTTTGCAAGAAGAAAATTTATAAAAAGAAAGGAAAATAGTTTGTAGTATTCAGTGCTTAGTTTATGGTAATTAAATATACTAACATTTTAAATCATTGCGATAGCTATTCACTACCCACTTATTTAAATCATTGCGATAAGTCCCTACCCACTAAAAAACTATCAACTACTTACTTATTCAGTGCATTATCCAATAGGTCATTCAAAGCATCCATACGCTCATCAATAGCTTCAGGCGTTTGTGCATCGTTAAATTTAGCGATTTCTACAGCATACGTTAACAGTGTCATTGACAATACATCTTTCTTATCTCGCTGTTTATATGCTTGATGAAAATGCTTTATTTTATGATTCACCTCATCCACAACTTTACGAATCATCGCCTCTTCATTCACTTTAATTTTAAGCGAATAGGGTCGGTCGTCTATATATATCGTTATGTTAGTTATATCTGCCATTATAAAATGAAAATGAAAATGAAAAAATAACACCTGTATAAAAGTGATAACATTCCTGCCCGTTCGCACAGCAGGCGGGCTGATATCCAGCCTATTTTTAATTAATCATTTTAGTTAATCAGCTATTTTCAATCGCTTCAATCAACTTGTCAATTTTCTTGACATAAGTATCAATCTGTCGCTTTATTCCCTTTGGATTCTGAATTTCTTCCAGTTGTCCTTCTACCGAAGTTTCGGACTCAGCAAGCCGTTCTTGCATTTCGGTCATTGCCATTTCCTGTTGATTTAGCTGACTTTGCATGCGTACAACTTCTATCTGTAATTGCTCATTATCTTCTCGCAACTGCTGATTCAGTAATACTAACCTCCTGATTTTTATCTCAAAAGCATCCAACCTTTCAACTAAATCATTCATTTTTTCACACGCTTACTGAACCCACCACCGACGCCTCCAATTGAAAAGGAGGAGCACGTAAAAGGTTGAATATTGATAGCTTAATCGCTCAATATTCAGGCCTTAAAAGCCCCTCTGTTTTAAGGGAGGGATTGAAGTGAATTCATTTTATTTTCTAATTACGGCATTCATTTTGTGTTCGTACGTTTTAATAAGTTTTCCCATCACTTTTTCGACGTCTTTATCTTTTAAAGTTTTCGAATCATCTTGAAACACAAAACTAACTGAATACGATTTCTTGCCTTCACCTAATCGTTCTTCACTTTCATAAACATCAAATAAGTTGACATCTTGAAGAATTTTCTTAGCGTTTTTATACGCAACGGCTGCAATATCGTCAAAGTTAATGTTTTTATCAATAACTAATGCCAAATCACGACGAACTGATGGATATTTTGGAATTTCTTGGAAAACAACTTTTGATTTTTTCAATGCTTTAAAAACATTTCCCCAATTAAAATTCGCATAAAAGACTTCTTGCTTCAATGAAAATTTCTTGGTCAATTCTCCAGAAACACGACCGAAAGTCACCAATTCTTGAGGTCCACGGTGGTATTTTAAACCAAATGCAAATACTTCATCTTGAACCACAGAAGTTTGAAAACCACTAATTCCTAACCGTCCCAAAACATTGTTCACCAATGCTTTAATCGTATAATAAGAAACGGTTGCTTTATCTTTATTTAACCAATTTTCTTCCTGCTTTTGACCAGTTAAAAATATCGTTAAATGTTCTGTTTCGTTGAATCCTTTTTCCGTTTTCAAATACGATTTTCCAAATTCAAATAACCGCAAATTACGGTTTTGGTAATTCTGATTATGCAAAATAGTATCCAATCCACTAAAAATCATATTTGGACGCATTAAATCCATATTTTGATTCGAAGTGTTATTAATGAAAACTAAACTACTTTCGTCAATCGGTAATAATGTTTTATAAGTCGTTTTAATCAACGACATATTCATCATTTCATTCAAACCGTTATTCGCCAAAAAGTCCGCAACAGTATTACGGGTTTGGTAAGGATTCGGGTTGTCGCTAAAAACGATAGAACTTTTGATAGACGTCGGAATATCTACTTTATTAAATCCGTAAATTCTCAAGATTTCCTCAATCAAATCCGCTTCACGAGTTACCTCAGATTTATTTGTTGGAATAGAAACCGTTCCACCAGTTTCTGTTTTTTCAACAAATTGAATATTCAAAGCCGCCAAAATCGCATCAACATCGCCTTTCGTCAAATCTTGACCAATCAAACGATTCACATTTGCGTAAGCAAACGTAATTTGATTTTTCTCCACAGGATTTGGATACAAATCAATTATATCAGAAGCCACTTTTCCGCCAGCCAATTCTTGAATCAAAGAAACTGCACGTTTCAAAGCTTCGACCGTTTGAGCAGGATCCGCCCCTTTTTCAAAAACCTTCGCCGCATCCGTTCTTAATGTATGACGCATACTTGTCCGACGAATCGTCATCGACTCGAAATAAGCAGATTCCAAGAAAATCGAAGTTGTACTTTCTGTAACGCCCGAAGTCAAACCTCCGAAAACACCAGCCATACACATTCCATTAGAATCGCCATCACAAATCATCAAATCTTCGCCACGTAATTCTCGCTCGACCTCATCCAAACACAAAAACTTTGTGCCTTGTGGTAAGTTCTTTACAATAATCTTTTTACCGCTGATTTTATCATAATCAAAAGCATGTAACGGCTGACCGAATTCATGTAATACGAAATTCGTAACATCCACTACATTATTAATCGGACGAACATCAATCGCTGTCAAACGATTTTTTAACCAATCTGGAGATTCCGAAATCGTAATATTATTGATACAAACCCCTGCGTAACGAGGTGCAGCCGCTTGATTTTCTACCACAACTTCAATCGGCAATTGTGCTTCCGCTTTCGATAAATCACCAATTTCTGGCTTTTTCACGCCATCCGTATAGCCTTGATTGATTGTCAAATAAGCCGCCAAATCTTCCGCAACACCAATATGAGCCGTGGCATCCGAACGATTCGGTGTCAAACCAATATCAAAAATATAATCTGTTTCAATTTTGAAATAGTTCGCAGCAGACATTCCAATCGTTGCGTCTGCATCCAAAACCATGATGCCGCCATCGTAATCGCCTACACCAATTTCGTCTGCACCACAAATCATCCCGAAAGATTCTTCACCACGAATTTTTGATTTCTTGATTTTGAATTCGTCACCATCCGCTGTGTATAAAGTCGTTCCGACTGTAGCCACAACCACTTTCTGTCCAGCATCAACATTCGGTGCACCACAAACAATTTGAATCAGTTCGCCTGTACCTAAATCTACTTTAGTTACCGCTAATTTATCCGAATTTTCGTGCTTTGTACGTTCTGTCACGTAACCAATCACCAAACCTTCTAAACCACCTTTTATACTTTCGTGCTTATCAATACCTTCTACTTCCAATCCAATTTCTGTCAAAATATCACCCAGCTTTTCTACCGGAATATCAATATTCAAATAAGATTTTAACCAATTATATGAAGCTTTCATTGTTTCTAATATGATGAGAGATTTGAGATTTCGAGATTTGAGATTTGAGACAAAAAATGCACTGAATATTTGAAATTATCTAAAAATCTCATCATCCAATATACTACATTTCAATATCTCATATCTCACATCTCATCATCTCACTTCTTTAAATTTTATTAATTTCGCAAATATAATTATTAATTGTTGAGTGCTTATGAAATCTTGGTTTTTTTCGTGGGGGAATTCAGAATGGTGAATATTTAGAGGAAAATTGGTTCTTTAAAATTTGGAAATGAAATCAAAACATAGAAAAGGATTTTTTATAATTATAATGCTTATTACAAAATAAGTATTATAAAGTGTAATTATTTGATTTTCAAAACTAATATCCTTAATCTCAGTATTGAATAAAGTTCATAAATTATTGTAAATAAACACTTAGAAACGACTAAAACACATTACAAAAAATATCATGTGACAACTCTAATTAGACCTTGATTTTTTTCCTTTCATCAAGTTGTAAATCCCGATTTTTATCAGGGAAAAAGAAGAATAATTTTCCAATCGCCAAGTATTATTCTAGTAACAAACTAACTTAGTAGTAAGTCAAGTTAATATTGGCAGTATTTTTTTGACAAAATATTGCCGATAACTTCGTTAAAATTTATTTTTATAACGATGGCTATGCAAAGAAATTTTGCCTCGTTCTCGACAAATTTTGATACAAAATCTACTCGACACTATTAATACTTAGAATAGACTTACAAAATGTTGATAATACTAAAAAACAACTATACTCCTAAAACGAAATAATTTGGTGCGTTTACTCTTATTCCCATCCGAATGACGGTATTTTCACAATTTTATAAACGTATCCGAATTAACAATGATACTACATTTCGAAAAATGCAACACCTCCTCCACCCCAATCTTTATTTAGAAACAACGGTTTCAAGCATGACGCTCCAAATACACTAGCCTAATAACATCTCTTTTTTTGTAATTTAAAGGCTTTTAATTTACGTTTCCTTCTTCTCCTCTATCCCTTTAATTATCTTTAGATTTTATTCAAAAAAAAGTAACATTTGTCAACTATCGTAAAAGCTGCATCCGTTATTCTTGCGAGATATTATAAGTAGTTTTGCACCATGACAATTGATGATTTAGAAAGCTAAAAAATACAAAACTAAACAAAACACACATGACCAATAATGATATATTAAGACGTGTACGTTACTTATTTAACTATAATGATTCCAAAATGATTGCCCTTTTTAAATTAGCAAATTTGGATGTCCAAGAAGCCGAAGTATGTAACTGGTTAAAAAAAGATATTGATCCTTTATTTAAAGAACTGGCAGATAGAGAACTGTCCATTTTTCTCAATGGTTTAATCATTGAAAAGCGTGGAAAAAGAGAAGGACCTCCACCAGAACCAGAAGATCCTTTGAGCAATAATATGATTCTTCGGAAACTAAAAATTGCATTAGATTTGAAAACAGATGACATTTTAGAGTTGTTCGCTTCAATTGATAAAAAAATAAGCAAACATGAATTGAGTGCTTTCTTCCGTAAGCCTGATAATAAATCCTATAAATATTGCATGGATCAGTATCTAAGACATTTTTTGAATGCTTTACAAGTGAAACATAAGAAGTAAGTTTGAGTGTGTCACCAAACGGTTATCTACTCGACACTATTAACTTGACTTACTACTGCAACTGCTCAAAAATTATTGATAGTTTATTCTCGTAGAAACCGTGTCGGTTTTTAAAACCGACACGGTTTAACTGTCAAGGATTTCTGAACGAATGCACTACTTAGCTTTAAGAGAATATCTGGATTTAACGCCAATTTCTATCATTGCAAAACCACTAAAATTCACAAAATCGCAAGTAATTGAAATAATCGAAAAACATTATATAAAAAAGTAAAATCAACTTTTACCCAATCAAAAAAAGCCGCAAAAGCACCAAGAAAAATATCACAATCCTCCGTATGCTTTTATGGCTTCTGCATTTTAATTGAAGACTTTAGGTTAAACAAAGTCGACTTTGGAAACCAATCCATTTTTTATCAAAATAAAACGTACCGTGATAAATCTTGAAGCAAATATTTTAGCTAAGAATCGTTGATCTCCTAAAATTGTATTGGAGCTATTTCTGATTTTTGAGCGATAGAAAGTAATGCACCTTGCTCAGTAGTCTATGATCGTTATTAAGCACCATAATGAGAAAAATTCGTGTCAACCTTTTGAATTACTTCAATATGTGGTCTAATCACATCCTACTGAAACCTGTATAACTTTAAATATATCGACAAAAGATGTCGTTCAAAACCATCAAAGAATCCGTATAATTTCGTTTATTTGTAAAATAGGTTAGATTCACTTTACCACTACAAAAAAAGTGGTCATAAAGTCGAAAATTTATTCTGCTACGGCTTTTTTGCGGTGGTAAAATTAAATTTCATCAAAGAATTACGAACGCTTTACGCCTAAAAATAAAACCATTCATTAACAATTTTATACTAAAGAAAATGAACAAGATAGTTGCGAATGCTCAAGAAGCAATAAAAGGTATCACGGATAATATGACGTTGATGCTTGGCGGATTTGGCTTGTGCGGAATTCCCGAAAATTCGATTGCGGCTTTGGTCGAAGCGAATATAATGGGTTTGACGTGTATTTCCAATAATGCGGGCGTTGATGATTTTGGTTTGGGACTTTTATTACAAAAGAAACAAATCAGAAAAATGATTTCGTCTTATGTTGGTGAAAATGCGGAGTTTGAACGCCAAATGTTGAGTGGCGAATTGGAAGTGGATTTGATTCCTCAAGGTTCGTTGGCAGAACGTTGTCGTGCTGGAGGTGCCGGAATTCCTGCTTTTTTCACGCCTGCTGGTTACGGCACGGAAGTCGGTGAAGGAAAGGAAATGCGCATGTTCAATGGCAAACCACATATTTTGGAAGCTGCTTTGACGGCTGATTTTGCG
>CAWVWD010000044.1:0-14264 GCA_963933585.1 uncultured Saprospiraceae bacterium | reverse complement strand
GTTATCGGCAATATTTTGTCAAAAAATACCGACATGATTAACTTGACTTACTACTTAGGGCACTCGGATTTTACTGGACATTATAAAGCATATTTCTATAGAAGTGGCGTAGTTGAAAAAATCTTTTTTATTTCATTTTGACTGCTGTACGACATTTATCACTCAACTTTCACTTACGTAATTTTGTTTTTATACCATTATGACAGAAACGAAAGTAATTACCAAACAAACAATTGCTCAATCTATGGATTATGAGCAATACAGGACGTTTATTTCAGAACGTTTGGAGAATAATCAATCTACAGGCACGAATCATAGTGAGGGAATAGTTGGTTATACAAGTTTGAATGAAAAACGGATGAAGCGTTTGGATAAAACAACGAAACTTACCGAAGAAACAACGGCGGCGGTATCAAAAATCGATAAGCCAGTAACATGGTTAGTGATTACAGAAGGTTGGTGTGGCGACGCAGCTCAGTCTATTCCTGTGATTGCGAAGATGGCAGCACAAAATCCAAATGTGGATTTGAAGTTAATCTTACGGGATGAGCACTTAGAAATCATGGATGCGTTTCTTACAAACGGTGGACGAGCAATCCCTAAAATAGTCGCTTTAGATACGGAAACTTTGGATGTTTTGGGAAGTTGGGGACCTCGACCAGTTGAAGCTCATGAAATGTTTTGGAAGGCTAAAAATAGTCCTGATTTTAATTATCCTGAGATTCAAAAGGAATTGCAATTATGGTATGCAAAGGATAAAACATTGAATACACAAAAAGAATTAGTCGATTTAATCGAGATGGTTTAATCGTTCAACATAATATTATTAACAATAAAATAAAAAGGCCTGTTTCTAAATATTTACATTTAGAAACAGGCCTTTTGTTAAAAAAAAATTCTACTCATGGACTTAATAAGACTTCTTAATTCTATCCATTTCACGCTTTGAATCTCGTTCTTTCATCACATTTCGTTTATCGTGAGATTTCTTACCAGTTGCCAATGCAACCTCAACTTTCGCAAAACCTCTTTCTGTAATATATAAACGATAAGGAACGATAGTTACTCCTTTTTGATTTACTTGGCGAAGTAATTTTTTAGCTTCTCGATTGTGTATCAATAGTTTACGCACACGAACGGGATCATGATTATTATATGTTCCTTCCGTATATGGTGCAATATGCATTCCGTGAATATGTAATTCATTCCCTTTAAAACGACAATATGCTTCCACTAAACTCGCTTTACCAAAACGAATCGACTTAATTTCTGTTCCCGTCAAGATAATCCCCGTCTCCAACATACCATCAAAAAAGTACTCATATCGAGCCTTTTTATTGACAATATTCACCTTTTTTAAATAATTATGTTTTGCCATTTTTTTTATTTTTCACACAGTGTTTTTTACCCCGTTTGGGCTTTTCGTTTGATTCGAAATTATAGTACTTTATCGCAAACGACCGATTTTTTAACGTTTTAACGTTTCTTCAATTACTGAAATAACCGACTTTGCATCCTTATAAATGGTTTCCATATCTGTCCCCAATTTTGCAAAAACTGCCATTTCACAAGCATTTAAAACTTGGATAAATTGATCAATATTATTATCTCCAACTTCCTTTTCCGCCAATTTAGAACGTATATTTTCCTTAGAAAGTTCAGCTTGTGGAATCGTTAATTTATCGCAGACATATCCCCAAAGTGCCTTACTTGTTTCTTCATAAAATGCTCGTTTTTCGTTTTGCTTCCAATATGTTTCGGCTTTCGCCAAATGTTGCATGGCGATTTTATCGGCCTTACTTCGTTTTGTCAAAATTGGATTAATATTCGCTTCTTTTTGGCGTTTTTGCTTAATTCCGAACGTAATCAATAATGCTAAAAACGGTAAAGTAATCAAAGTCCAAAACAATCCTGAACCAAATAAACTTGGCTTTCCATTCTGAAAATTTGTAGTCGAAAAAATCGTTTGAATATCTCGTTCCCCGTCATTCGTGAAATCCGAAATTTCATCATTTCCATTTTCTCCATTTCCATTTTTAATTCTAATATCTATTTCATCCTTTTTGAGCGTTTCAAATGAATTCGTATTGGTATCAAAATATGTAAAAGTTGGCTTATAATTTAGCGTTCCAATTTTCTTTGGAACAAGTAAATAAGTGAAAACTTTTTGTGAAATTAACCGACTCGTTTCACCTTGAACGACTGAGTTCACAGTTGGTTCATATACTTCAAAGTGCGTTTCTAATGCTTTCAATTTCGGAATCTGAACTGCTTTCATATCTCCTGTTCCAGTGATGCTTATTGTCAAAGTCGAAGATTCATCCATTGATAATTCACTTTTGGTTAGAATGGCATCAAATTCAAATTCACCCACGGCATTTGTAAAATCATCTGGTTGGTTTTCTAAAGGAATGACATTTAAAGTCACCTCATCACTCCATATATTTTTATTAGCAACGGTACTAAAAAAGTCATTATTATCCGCAACTTTTAGCTCAATCTCTAAATCCTTAACTGTTAAATCCCCTGATTTGTGAGGAATCACCATGTATCTTGCGGCTGGAACCGTAAAATATTGTTTACCATTATAAATCTCGATTCTGCTACTAAATTGAGAAATATTCAAATATTGTGTAAAGCCATTTGAGAATTTTGGTACATCAACTAACTCCGCTTTTAAAATCTTTTTTGTAGAAAAAATCGTGAATGTCGCAATGACTTGTTGGCCAACATAAGCAGTTTCTACATCCAAATCCGTTCTAATAAAAAGGTCTTTCGTATTTGCCAATTCAGATTTAGACGGTGGCTTTCTGATATCTACTTTCAGTGGTTTTGTCTTGTATATTCTCTTATTTACTTTCACCGTCGCAGAAGCAATCGTCAACTTTCCTATTTCCAATCCTTTTAAATCATAACTATAATTAATTGAGCGTGTCCCTTTTCCATTAATTATTGTTTGTTTTGACCGAATTGATGGTCCTCTAATAATTTCAAAACCTTTGAAATTCGGTGGTTGAAAATCTTGACCAATTCCATTTTTAATCGAAAAAACAACTTCAAAAATACCACCTTTTACTACTTTTGAAGCATTGGTTGATACCGTGAACGTGATGTTTTTTTGTGCAAAAAGCGTCACGGAAACAAAACTCAAAAGCAATAAAATTCCTAATTGTTTCATGATGTGATTTGATGAATGTTGCATGGTTATGAATATTGGATTACTTGACTTATCTAACGAAGTAAGAACCTAAATAAAGACCGTCATTTCGACGAAGGTCGGAATCTCCCCGTATTTTGCAACTCAAATTTAAGTAAATTCCAACTTTTAACTGGTAAAAGGTTGAATTTTAGTTCTTTTGTCTGCACGAGATTCCGACCTACATTGGAATGACGGTCTTTAATTGATATTTTATAAGGTAATTTCTAATTAAAATCTACCTCTTTTTGTAACTCCTTATTATTCATAAAATCATAAAGCGTCAAACGGCGAATTTCGTAATGAGCCAGCCAAAAATTACGTAAAGTACTCATATAACTTTTACGGCTTTTACCCTGTTCGGCAATCGCTAAATTCAATTCCGTTACACCGATTTTACCAATTAAATATCGCTTTTTTGTAATGTCAAAATTCTTTTGCGAAACAATATAGGTACGTTCTGCCAAACCAGCTTGTACACGTACTAGATCAAATTGTAAAACACGTAATCGAATATTTTGCTCAAAATTAATTCTATCCTGTTCGATTTGCATAGAAACTAATTTTAAATTTGACTCTGCAATTTGTCGCTCAGATTCTGCTTTTCCCCAATCCATAATCGGAACGCTCAATCGTAACGTCAACCGTTCTTGATCAAGGGGTGAAGTATAAGCTCCTGCAAGTGTCGCATCTGTTTGAGAAAAACCAACTTGTCCTGAAAGATTAATATCAATTCCATTATTTCCAATCGCTTGTGCGACGCCTCTTTCTGCGTTTAATCTTTGTTGCTCGAAAGCAATAATTTCACTCCGGTTCATCAATGCATATTTCAATGCTTTATCGACATCAATATTAAAATCTGGAATTGATGTTGGCGGAATTAAATCAAAATCTACTGCATTTTTAATTCCCAAAAAGTTACGCAAATTCTCTGTACTCGCTTGCAAATCTAATGTGGCTTTCGCCAAGCTTGCATCCGAGTTCATCTTAGAAATCTCAACTTGTAACAAGTCTGTTTCTGCAATTTTTCCAACCGAAAACCTTCCTTTTGCAATCGTATATAAAGTATCCGCATTTGCTTTATCTTTCTCTGCAGCACTTACACTAATCTGAGCGATATAAACATCAAAAAATAAAGCAGCTGCTCCCGTTGCCACAGCTTCCATATTTTCAGAATAACCACGTTTTGCCAAATCAAATTCTAACGGTTGTATTTTTTTGTCCCATTTGAAGCTATTAAAACCAAAGATTGGTTGCGAAAAACCCACTCTAATTGGATTCGATAAATACGTTTTCGTATTGTTATTAAAAAAATCAATTCGTTCCAAACCTGTTGACGCAAAAACAGTCGCACCGGTTCGAGAAACTCGTTGTGTTACGCTAATATTTGCATCATTAAACATATAACTCTGCGGCGTAAATGTAATCGAACCATCCGGTTGAATTACTTGGTTAATCGTCCGATTAAAACTTGGTAACGTTGCGTTAAAAGAGATTTGTGGTTTATAATCTGCTTCAAAAGATTTAAAAATCCAATAATTATTCGATAAGCGAGTCTTCGCTATCAAAACATCTGGAGCATCACTCTGAGCCAACGCAATCGTTTCCTCCAACGTCAACGTAAGTATTGGTTTTTCTTGGCTAAAGCCAATTGTAGAAGTCGTTATTAATAAAAATAGTAGAATATATTTGATGTTCATTTTTTTTAAATTTGGGTTTTTAATTATACCGATTGAATTTTGTATCTTATGATTCTTTGACAAATCTTATAGAAACTTAATTTTTTGTGTTGTAGTGTCGTCGGTAATACGGATATATTAATGCGTCAATACGTCAACACTTCAACACTTCAACACGAAAATTTAATCGTTTCTCAATGCCTTAATCGGATCAAAATAAGCCGCTCTTCTCGCAGGAATAATTCCAAAAATTAAACCAATCGTAGCTGCTACACCGAAAGACAAAACGATAGACCAAGTCGAAACAACGGTTGGAATTTCCGCAGCATTCGCAATTGCAGTAGCCGAGCCAACGCCTAAGAAAACGCCTAATAAACCACCAAGTAAACTAATTACGACCGATTCAAATAAGAATTGATAAACAATATCACTTCGTGTCGCTCCGAGCGAACGACGAATTCCGATTTCCTTGATTCGTTCTAAAACCGAAGCCAACATAATATTCATAATTCCGATTCCACCAACCAACAACGAAATTCCTGCAATTACCGCCAAAACAAGGTTGAAGGTATCTTGCGTTTTTTGCTGTTGTTGCAATAATAATTCAGGGACGTGAATATTATAATCTTTTACTTCTTCATGTCGACGATTTAACATTCGAGCAATAACGGTTGCGGTTGCTTGCAGATTATCCGAGTTCTTCACACGGATAACCAAACGATCAAGCTGATGATAATTACTCGCTTCCTTACGTTCTGTTGCAGACGGTTCTTCTTCGTCTGACATGACGACATCGCCACCAGTATTTTGGCGCAGAGCAGCTTTGGTTACTAATGCTCGATTTTTGAATCGCAATAAAGCCGTTTGAATTGGAATATAAATATCTGAATTATAATCACGGATTCCGAGTGCTTCTAAGTTCTCTTTTTTCGCCATTCTTCGTTTCAATACACCAATAACCGTCATCCAAGTATCGCCGGATTTGATGAGTTTCCCCAACGGTTCCTCTTCACTAAAGAACTTTGCTCGAACATCTTCACCGATAATACAAACTGGTCGTCCGCCATCAAAGTGGTAACTATTAAAGAATGTACCTTGCCCGATTTCAATATTATTCAAATCAAAAAAAGCATTCGTTACACCGATAACTCTTGTTCGTTGTAACTTTCCTGATTGAATGACACTGGTCGTTAACACGATTTCTGGGCTAACAGATTCGACTGTCGGTAAGACCTGCTGAATCGCTTCCGCATCTTTCAGCGTCAATCCTGGCGTATAACTATTTTTATTACTTGCATCATCTGCATTGCCGCCCGTTATTTCGTCTTCTTCTTGAGGAACCACCGCTTCAATGACAATATTATTCGTTCCGATGAGCTTCATTTGCTCCAAAATCGCCTGTTTTGCTCCGGAGCCAATCGCCAACATGGCAATTACGGCCGCTACTCCAAAGACGATTCCTAAAGCGGTTAATATTGCTCGAAGTCTATTCGCACCAACGCCTTCGAGTGCTAATATAAAATTAAAAAATATTCGTTGCATTGCTAAAATTTTCCATCATGCTGATCCGAGTACTTATAGTTCAGTATGATGAGATTATAGATTTTATTAGCCATTTTATTAATTCTGAATCCCCATTTTATTATCGCCTTTTTTGTCAAAATCCTTTAGGCGTTCGCTCATTTTTTCTTGGCGACGTTTGGTATCTTCCTCCTTTTTTCGGTTGGCTTCTGCAACTTCTTTCTCGTGTGCTTCTTTTTCTATTTTTGGTAATTCTACAATCGTAATATTCTCCCCATTTTCAGGAATGGTTAAGAATAGTTCTTCCTTTGCTTTCAAACCATATCTAACCACCACATTTTCATCATTTGCTATACTAATAATCACTTCTTGTTTCACAATACCAGTTGGCGTTTTTTTGAAAACATACGTCATACTATCCGAATGCACACATTCTAATGGAACGAATAAAACATCTTCTAAGGTATTGGTCAATACTTGGTTTGAAGTCGTCATTGCAGGACGAAGAATAGAATCATTCTCTAACATTTGAACGACAACTTCAAATACTTTCGCATCGAATTTTTTCAATTGTTCTCCAATATTTGCAATAGTAATAATTTTTCCTTTGTACGCTTTTTCAGGAAAAGCGTCTATGCGAACGGTTACGGATTGATCTACTTTTATTTTACTAATATCTACCTCATTGACGTAAGTCTTAGAAACCATATCACTTAAATCTGGTAACTGAGCAATCACAGGATCCCATGAGCTTACTCGTGAGCCTGGTCCTTTTTTTCCGTTCCAGCTTCGCTCATAAATGACCATTCCTGGTTTTGGAGCAGTAACCGTAAACTTACCGGATAAATCTCGCATCATCTTGAACTTACTCATGCTTTGATCAAGCGTTGCCATGATTTCTTTGATTTGAGCTTCGGCTTGTCTTTGCTTCAAAGAGTAATTGGTTTTTTGCTGATTATAATCTCTTTGAATACGCTCCAATTCTAACTCTTCTTTACGAATAACAGCTGGCGGCTCGTATTTAGATTGTTCCACTTCTAAGTTCTTTTCACGCATCGAAAACTTCAGATTGATTAATTGATCACGTAAACCTCTAAGTGTAATCGCAGTATCTAGTTTTGCTTGTAGTAATTGAGATTCAACTTTTTCAAGTTCTGTTGATAAATTTTGCAATTTTCCATCAAGTTCAGAACGATCTAATCTTCCGACATAATCACCTTCTTTGACGACTGTTCCTTCAGCGACTAAATCAGCGATTTGGGTTTGCCAAATTCCGGCAGCACGCATTCCTTCAGGACCACGAATCTTTTCAGATTTTTTGGCTTGCAATTCACCTGTGGAATTGACAAAAACTTCGAATTTTCCCTTTTTTACAGTTGTCAAAATATTGATACCGGTATCAATATCGTCATTATTACCAAAAAAATAATACGTACCGATACCAAGTACGAGAACACCAATAATAGGAAGTAATAGCTTTTTAAACATAGGTCTGTTATTTTTATGTTTGATGTGGGTTTTAATTAAATAATTATTTAGCCATGCAAATTTGTGATAAAATCTGATTATTTGTATAATTGTCATTTTTAATCATAATTTTTAATCAAACTTTAACAGGACGTAACATAACCTTAAAACTCACGATATTAAGAAAGTTACATTTTTAATCAATTTTAAAATTTCTGTTTATGAAAAATCTATTCTTAATTATACTTTGTTTTTTAATTCCTACCATTTCTATTGATGCTCAAAATGATGATTTAGAGGATAAAGCAGACGCTTTTTTGGATGCTCATTATGAAGGTGGTGCGAAAGCGTTTTTAGAATTAATTTATACCAATATTAAGTTTCCAGAGGAAGCACGAAGTAATTGTATTTCAGGTGTTTCAATAATGACAATTAGATTTGGGCAACAAGGTAAAATCGTTGGAATCCAACAACGAAACCCTCTAGGAGGAGGTTTGCAAACTGAACTATCAAGAGTTATCCGTTTAACAGTAAGGGATTGGAAGAAAAACTTTGAAGACACGAGTTTTACGTTTTCGATTGCTTTTATGATTGGAGAACGAGATAAGTTAGATGCTTACATCAGAGTTATTGCTTATGGTTTACCACAATATGAAGCTTGTCCAACAACGAAGTATTTCGAGAAAAAACTGAAACGGACATTAGAAAAGAAAAAATACGAAAATGCGAAAGTGTATTGTGAAGAATTATTACAGCGTCATCCTTTTTCTGAAACGTATCTGAAACAGTATGAAATGATTATTGAAAAATTAGGACTTTAATGGTTTTACAAATATGACTTTCCCAACTAAATAGGTCATTACTTGAAAATGTATAAACAATTCAGAAGAATATCTATTTACTCTGAGTCCCGTTTAATTTTCAATAATATTTGAAAGTTTCTACATTTATAAATAATTAAGTCGTATTTTTAGGAGAATGGGAGATTGGTTTTGGGCTTTAAGGAAAATGATAATTAATGATATTTTCTAATCATTACAAGAGTCAAAATCTTAAAACTTTTCCCTTTAAAAACTTTAAAATAATAACATATGGAATTAAAGGAAGGCAAAGAAAAATTCCTGCAAGCTTGGGGAACACTGGGCTCAAATTGGGGAATTAATCGAACAATGGCTCAAATTCATGCCTTGTTATTGATAGCCCCAGAAGCTTTAAGTTCGGAAGAAATAAGACAAGAATTGAATATTTCTATGGGAAATGCGAATATGAATGTTCGTGCCTTGATTGATTGGGGATTGGTTTATAAGGAATTGAAACCGGGTGAACGTAAGGAGTATTTCGTGGCAGAAAAAGATATGTGGGAAGTAACTCGGAAAGTAATCACGGAACGTAAAAAAAAGGAGTTAGAACCTTTAGTGAAAATTCTGGATGATATTAATATTGTGGATGGTGATTCCAAAGAAGTAGAGGAATTCAAAAAAGTCGTACAGGAAATGCAAATTTTCGCTCGTAAGGCAGATTCTACCTTAGATAATTTAGTAAAAACCAAACAAAGCTGGTTGGTGAATACTTTTATGGGAATGATGAAGTAAGGAACGGTAATAAGATAAATTTACATTTTTCGCTGTTTCCTTTTCCCTCATTTTTTACTTCAGATTTGGTTATCTGTAAGTTGATGGCAGTAGGTGAATTTATCCTGATAAATGTCCATTTTCGAATCAAGAACTGAAGAAAAGATAATCTATTGAGAAAATGTAAATTTATTATCTATTCCCATTTTTAGTAACGCTTAAAAAATAACTTCTCCACTTAAACTTGCTCTTTTTACAATATACTTCATTAAGAATACTCGCCGTAGCTAGGGATATGCCTGTGTTTCTTGCTTCGTCTATTGCAAAAACAGCTTTGTTTAAAAAGCGGAACTTATTATTTAAGTATTACTTAAGGGAATAGATAACAAATAACCTATCCATTTTATCTGCTTTTTTCCTTCTTCGCTGCCCCATTGAATTATTAGGCAGCCTATGTTAAAAAATACTCGATATAATTACGCCGATGCTCACGTCCTTTGCCTTGAATGAAGAAAAAGAAACATCGGAAAGATTGAGTGGATTATTTGTTGTCGATTGCCTAAATTGGTGTTACAAAAAAAATGAATGGTTGATAGTTTCTATGCTTTTGAAGATAAACTTGTCAATTATATATGCCAATATTCGTATTCATATAATCAAAATCAAATAGAATATTTCTTTCTGAAATCAAGAATCCAAAAGAAATCGTATTTTTGTACAAGAAATTCACGAACGAATATTTATGTACGACATCATCTTAAGTTTTATTACTGCTTTCGGGATTACTTATCTCGCGATTCCATCGGTTATCAAAATAGCCAATGTGAAGCATTTAATAGATGTTCCTAGTGATAGGGCAGCACATACGGAACCGACGCCCTCGTTGGGAGGCATCGCTATTTTTGCTGGAGCTGTGTTCGCCATCACAATGTGGACACCTTTCGAATATTTTGCAGGGTTACAATATATTCTTTGTGGGATGATGGTTATTTTCCTCGTTGGTGCAAAAGATGATATTCTGCCAATGAGTCCTAAGCGAAAACTTAGTGGACAAATGGTTGCGGCATTGATTTTAGTTTTAAAAGCGGATGTCATAATTACTAGTTTTTATGGTCTATTCGGAGTGTATGAATTACCTTATTGGATAAGTATCCTCTTTTCGGTTTTTGTTATTGTACTGATAATCAATGCTTTTAATCTAATAGATGGTATTAATGGGTTGGCAGCAAGTCTAGGTATTTTAATTTCATTAATCTTTGGAACATGGTTTTTCTTGATAGAAAGAGTAGAATTAGCAATGGTTGCTTTTGTATTAACGGGAGCTTTAGTTGCTTTCTTAAAGTACAATTTAACACCGGCTGATATTTTTATGGGCGACACAGGTTCGATGATGGTTGGTTTCGTTTGTGCGATATTAGCGATTAATTTTTTGGAAAGCCATAATGGGTATTTTATAGAAAAATTATTGGAGAAACCTTATTTAGAAATATATAAAATGAAAGCTGTTCCAGCTATAGCTGTCGGTATTTTGATTATTCCACTTTTCGATACGATAAGGGTTTTTGCCACTCGAATTCTCCGTGGCGGTTCGCCATTTCTTCCGGATAAGCGACACATTCATCATTTATTACTAGATATGGGTTTCAGTCATACGAAATCCACTGTGATTCTGGTGATTGTTAACATCATTTTTGTGCTTGCTGCCTATTTTTTGCAAGGATTTGGGACTTTTTTATTGATGGTCGTTATTGTCGGTTTAGCTTCTTTGTTATCGTCGGTACTTTATTTCCAAGTTCGGAAAAGAAAAAATCGACTAAAAAGTGACGCATAAGTAATTTGTCAACTATGATAAACCTATAAGGTTTTGAAAATCTTATAGGTTTATTCTTCTTCTGGGGAATAAACTCTGTCAAAGTTAAAATACCATAATTTCTCTTACTACGAAATTCTTTTTCGCATCAAAACATTTCAAAATAAAAATTCCATTATTCAAATTTTCAAGATCAATCATACGATTATTTACTATTCCAGACTGTACGATTTGACCATTCCAATTGATAATTTCGTAATTCAAAGTTTCATTCCAAACTGAATAATCAAAGTCTAAATAAATCTTATCCGTTGTAGGATTTGGTGAAATTTTAAAGTTTGAATTATCAGATAAGGTGTAATTCGTTGACGTCGCACAATTAAAATTAATATTTTGTAGTGCCGCAGTAATCGTTTCATCTCGAACTTGAGCGAAGGTTTTCATCGAAGGAACTTGTTCGCCATTATGTGAATAATAACCATAACCTGTTGCATTATCAAAGTCCGAGTTATTAAAATCTTTCCGCCAATCTAAGTAAACTGCCGTTTTAATTTGAGCTTTCCAATTATCAATTATCTCATTCAAAACCGTTGAATCTGCATACGTATTTGCCAATTCGCACATCGTTGTATAATATTGATTTTCTAATGTCGTATTTGTATTGATATTAGACGCAACGCAACCATTGTAAATATCAGAAGGCATTATTGGATAAGAACTTGGCCCATAATTCAAGGTATTCCAAAGTCCAAAAGAGGCATTAAAATCCCATGGGATTACTTGCCAAAGTGCGGCATCTCCATCATAGAAATACAATTGATTTCCGACATAACCGATGTAAGAGTCAAAATTCAAACAATAAACATTTAAGGCTTGATACTTTGTGAAATCAATAATATTTAAGTAATCATCCACCGTAGAAACATAATTTGTTACTGTATTATTTGCCTTATCTAACATTGTAATAAACCGACTCCAAGCCGTACTATTACTTCCATTATCCACGATATAAACATAATCGCCAAGCGTTGAATTATAATAATTTGACTTATTTCCACCTTCATAACATAAATCGCCAAAATCCGAAGATTCTATCGCATCTCCACTTCGATTTCCAAAAACGTGGTTAAACATTTCATCTTTTCCTTCTACAATCGTATAAACGCCCCAATAATGATTATCAAGAAAAATTTTAGCATAAGCCGTTCGTAAATTATACAAACCCATTTCTCCCGACAAATCATAGTTCATTTTCTCTCGCATCATCGAGGGATCTTGAAAACTATTATTCAGCGTAAACTCTCGAATTCCATCATATTCTTGACCATTTACGTATTTATTCGTCTTGATTTTAAAAGGTATTTTATTATTTCCGTGACTTGCCGAAATATTTCCCTTCTGCTTTAAACCAACCGAATTTGTCGTCACGCCATCCACAATCATATCTACGTTTTGATAATCTTCCGTATTAATAAACGTCATCGTATCGACACTATTAAAATGAATTTCATGTAAGTAACTATCATTAAAAAGTGTCAAGCCTTGTCCGAAAAGATTAGAAAAACACGCTATTATTAAGATTAAAGTACTTGTAATTCTCATATTAGAAATAAATATTTTGAACCACATAAGTCATATAAAAAGATATAATTTATAAAAAAAAAATCAGCGTAGCTGAAATAAAAAACTTATGTATTTTTATATGACTTATATGGGTCAAAAAAAACTTGGTTCATTAACCAAATGATTGCGAAACGGTCGTTCCATCATCTTATTAGAAATTGCCAACCATTCCACATAAAGCTGTAAAATATGTAAATCGAACTGTTCGAGATTCTGTTCTTTTTTAACAATAATTTCCTTCAAATCTAAAATATCCAAAGGGTTCGAATCGTCGGTTTCTAAAAGTTTATTTAATAGAAATGTCGCTTGGCTATTTTTAATTTGTTGTGCTAAATATTCTTGTTGTAAAATCAGCTGATTCAAACGCTCAATCAATTGCTGTTGCTTATATTCCAATTTTTCTTTTAGTAATATATATTCGCCGGATTCTTCAAATTTTTCTAAATTCAATTCATTTAGATTCATCTTTTTATCACCCTTTAAGGGTAATTTCACACCAAGACCAATCGAAACGAATTCCCGAAAATCATCCGCATTTCCACCACCTTTTATTTGAGCATAACGAATTGGATTATAGATTTCACTCCACTCAATTTCGGCTTTTTTATCCAAAATTTCTATCCGTTTTTGCTTTCGATTCAAAGCTAAACTATTTGTGCTATCCAACGTTCTGAATTCTATTTTATCTAAAATTTGAGTCGTTGTAATCAGCGTCTTTTTATCCAAAGCAAGTTGATTATTTGCACCAGTTAAATACTGAAATGTACTCAATAATCTTGCTTTTTTATCTGTTAATATTCTGACTTTTGAATCAAGTTCTAGCAAATCTTCTTCCGCTTTTACTAAATCTTTTACCTTAAAATTCAAATCACCCATACTTCGTTTGAGCACCACTAATTTATCATTATAAATAACTTTCAATATCGTTTTTTGTTCCAATGATTGCTCAATTTTCATCCACTCTACCAACCATTCATAACGCAAAAACAAGGCATTTTTTAAAACTAATTCTCGTTCCATTTTTGATAATTCCGTTGTTGCTTGATAAAATGCCATTTGAGCATTTCGCTGACGCTTCGTATTTGGCGAGACTCGAACCGTATACTCCTGCTGTTTTAATATAAAATCATTCGTTTCCGTCCGAAACTCCAATTCCTGAATCCACGGCAATTCTGCATCTTGTCCGGACTGAAATTCCAAGTTTTGATTTGCTATTTGAACATTTTTTTGCTGACTTGCTGAAGATAGGAATAGCGTTAAAGAAAGGTCGTTTTGAGCAAAAAACGTGGTGATATTGCAAAATGAAAAGGCAAGTAAAAAGCTATATTTCAGGTGATTCATTTCTTTTATAAAATTTATACACAGACATGAGATGTGAGAAACCAATATTATAATAG
>CAWVWD010000043.1:0-14341 GCA_963933585.1 uncultured Saprospiraceae bacterium | reverse complement strand
AATTCAAATATTGCGGATTGATATAGTCATCCATGCCGCAAAGAATTATTCGAATTGGTTTTTTTATCAATTTCATCATTCGCCAATCTCGAACGGGCGAATCATTATCAGCAATCAAAATCACATCTTGACACGCTGGACAATCTTTGATTCCATTATATAATGCTTCAATATCATTTTCTGCCCAGTCTCCACCATCGCCATTTCGTATCGTTTTGAAAGCTAAAGATTCAATTTCTTTATAACTTATCGCTGGAGAAGCGTACAACCCGCCCGTTTTCCCGACTTTCTTTTGTTCGTCTGGTATTAAGTTTCCATCATTGAAAAATAGAAAATATTTCGCTTTTTTATCAGTTTCATTAAGTTTGAACCAAAGTAAAATTTGAGCAACATAAGGCGACATACTTCCTGTCAAATCCGCTGTTATCAACATTTTATCCCAATTGTTCCGATTAAAAACTTCTAATACGGTCGAATCTTCAATTTCTAATCTCTTATTTACAATATCATCAATATATTCGATGTCTTCTGCCCCTAATTCTTCTGCCAAATTAAATACAAAACCATGAAATAATTTTTCTGCATCCACTTTATTATTTGCGCCCGTTTGTTCGATAATATTCCATTGAATATTTTCTAATTCAAAAATTGATGGCATCACTTTTTTCAAACTTGCCAAACGATACTGATTCAGTTTGGGTTGATTGAAACGCACTGAACGACGGAATTCTGTATAGACTAAGTCGATACTAATCAAGCGTTCCAAATCCTCAACCGATGGCAGCTGCTTTAATATAATATTACTTTTACCAAAGGGCATTTTAATTTTATAGACCGCTACAGATTCATCATAAGAGTCCACTTCTTCCGGCAACAATTCCATGATTGCATCAATAGATTGTTGAGCAAAAAGTATTGGACTGAAAGCTAAGAGTAAAAAAAATAAAAATGATATCTTCATGTTTTTTGTATTTTACAAAATATATAGAATTATAGTGATAACGGATTTAAAAATAAAAGTTACAAACTGAAATTCCTTGTCCCGAATTCCCGCATGTACGTAGGTAAGCCTAAATAAACGACTTTGATTGTCAATCACTTATTAAGTTAAAGCGGAAACCTAAGTACTAAAATTGTCCATCATTTCTGGTCAAGTTCGCAATGACGGAAATCTCCTGTTTTGAATTTAACTCAAAATTACTTGATTTTGAAGGTTTTAAGTATCATTACGTAGGAGAATTATCGGGACACTACTTAATACGTCTACAACTTTATTTTTTCTAAAACCAATTTAAATATCCTGTGTTCATAATATTCACATTTTAGGAAAATATATCAAGCATATGAAAATAGTAATCAAGACGACAGTAGAACAACATTATAAAACGGTTTTCAGTCGTTTCAATCGAGATTTGTTTTTAGCATTAAAACCACCTTTTTTACCTTTAACACTGCGTCAATTTGATGGTTCGATGAAAGGTGATGAAGTGAAAATCACTTTGGGAAAAGGTTTTTTGAGTCAAGATTGGGATGCTTTGATTGTGGAACAAGCGGAGGATGAAGACGAGGTTTATTTTATTGATAAAGGTGTAAAATTGCCCTTTTTCCTAAAATCGTGGACGCACCGACACCGAATTTTGAATTTGGAAAATGGTCAATCAGAGATTATTGACGACATTGAATATTCAACGCCTTTAGGAAAAGGAATGGATTTCGTGATGTATCCGGTAATGTATTTACAGTTTTGGATGCGAAAGCCGGTTTATAAAAAATATTTTAGTGCAAAAGAGTAAGTTAACTGGATTTAAACACTGTAATAAATTTAAAATCAATTCCTTACAGTTCTTCCATTATTACTACAACCGATAGTAATACTATTCATTCAAATCTTTATATCACAATATATTACTACAATTGCGTCAAAAAACACTTTTATTTTGAGGTTAATATGAAGCAATCGCACATTTTTATTTATCTTTATTGCCTAGGGTTTATTAATCGTATTGTTTTTAATAAACGCTTGATTTTTGAGTTACACTACTAAAAGTGATATTTCTTCATTGTAAAATTATAATACAGAACATACTAAAAATGATTGCTACCAACCAAAATCTTCATGCTGCATTAAAACAGCATTTTGGATTTGATAAGTTTAAAGGAAATCAAGAATCGATTATTACAAGTGTTTTAGATGGTATAGATACTTTCGTTATTATGCCAACCGGAGCCGGAAAGTCTCTTTGTTATCAGCTGCCTGCATTAGTGCTGGAAGGTACGGCGATTGTGATTTCACCGCTTATTGCATTAATGAAAAATCAAGTTGACTTAGTACGAGCTTACAGTCAATCTGATCATGTTGCACATGTTTTAAACTCTTCCCTGACTAAAGTTCAAATCCGACAAGTTCGACAAGATATTAAGGATAAGAAAACTAAACTACTTTATGTCGCTCCAGAAACATTGACAAAAGAAGAAAATATTGAGTTCTTTAAGAATACTAATATTTCTTTTATTGCTGTAGATGAAGCACATTGTATATCAGAATGGGGACATGATTTCCGCCCGGAATATCGCAGAATCCGACAAATGATTGAGGCAATTTCTGATAAAATGCCTGTTATTGCCCTTACAGCGACTGCTACGCCGAAAGTTCGTTCTGACATTGTTAAGAACTTAAATATGGTTGGCCATAATGTTTTTATTTCTTCTTTTAATAGAGATAATCTTTATTACGAAGTTCGTCCAAAGGGGAAGAAAGAAATCGTGATTCGCCAAATCGTTCAATTCATAAAGAAACATACCGGAAAGTCTGGAATCATTTACGTTCAAAGTAGAAAAGGAACGGAAGAGGTTGCGAAGATGCTGAATGTAAATGATATCAAAGCCTCCCCTTATCATGCTGGTTTGGATCCAAAGACGAGAATCAAGGCTCAAGATGATTTCTTGATGGAAAATGTCGATGTGATTGTCGCTACGATTGCCTTCGGAATGGGAATTGATAAACCGGATATTCGTTTTGTGATTCATTACGATATTCCGAAAAGTATTGAAAATTATTATCAAGAAACTGGTCGTGCCGGCCGGGATGGTTTAGAAGGTTATTGTATTGCTTTCTATTCGTATAAAGATATTCACCGATTAGAAAAATTCTTGCGAGATAAACCAGTTGCAGAACGTGAAATGACGATGCAACTAATGAACGAAATGATTGCTTATTCAGAAACTTCGGCTTGTCGTCGTCGCTTCTTATTGCATTATTTCGGGGAAGAATATACCTGCGAGAGAACTGGTTTATGTGATAATTGTAAATTTCCGCCAAAGCAAATTTTACAAGTTCAAACTGAAATGCAGAATGCTTTACAAGCCGTTTCTATATTGAAGGAGAACTGTATGATTAAGGATTTGGTCGATTTTACAATGGGTAAAAAGACCAAAACGATTTTAGATTTCCGTTATGATGAATTTGAATTACATGGTTGTGGCAGTGAAAAAGATGAACACTTCTGGAATTCCGTTTATCGTCAAGCTTTATTGAATAATTTTTTGGTAAAAGATATTGAAAGTTATGGTTTAATAAGAATGACGGAAAAAGGAAAAGCATTCATTGAGTCACCTCAACCGTTTGAACTGACACTAAACCATGATTTTGAAGCGGAAGCGGCAGAAGAAGCGGACGTTGCTTCAAGTAATTCTAACTCAGCTGCACTCGATCCGTTGTTGTTAGAAATGTTAAAAGATTTGCGTCGAGAGATTGCACATCAAAAAAACATTCCACCTTTTGTTATTTTTCAAGATCCTTCTCTAGAAGAAATGGCGACTCGTTATCCTATCTCTACGGATGATATGGCGAATATCTCTGGTGTTAGTAAAGGAAAAGCAACTCGTTATGGTCGCAAATTTCGTAAACTAATTGAAGGTTATGTCGAGGAACATGATATTATTCGCCCAGAGGATTTTGTGGTTAAAACAATCGTAAATAAATCGGGAACGAAAGTCGCAATTATCCTAAGCGTGGATAGAAAAATTCCGTTAGAAGATATTGCTACTTCGAACCATTTGAAGATGGACGAATTGTATCACGAAATGGGTATAATTGTATCTTCGGGTACGAAACTCAACTTGGATTATTATATCGCTGATCATGTGGACGAAGGGGCAATGGAAGAAATCGAGGATTATTTCAAAGAAGCCGAAACGGACGATATTGATACGGCTTATGTGGAGCTAAAAGATGAAGATATTACGATAGATGAAATTCGATTAATCCGATTGAAGTTTTTGTCGGATTATGGCAATTGATTTTTTTTTATTTTAATAAAATGGAAAAGCCGCTCGAAAAATGTTTTTGAGCGGCTTTTTTGGTTGGTTTTTGGTTTTACTGTTTTATTACCCGTATTGTTTCCATCGTACCATCTTCAAATCGAAACTGAAAAATATAAATCCCCGCTTCAAATTTTGTCATATCGTACTGTACCGTTTTTGTATTACCATTTTCTTGTCCTACTTGTTGTCCCATCATATTAAAAATAGTTAAATGATAGAATTTTGAACTTTCAATGGTGATTTGATTGGTGGTTGGATTTGGATAGATATTAATAGAATATGATTTAGCTTCTTCATTAGGCTCTTTTATCTTTCCTCCTGTCGATTGATTGTTCTTTAAAGGAGGTAAAACAACCATTTCACAAGGATGTATGTATGCTTTAAATTCATCACTTGCCTTAAAACCATCTACCATTTTTACGGTTACTCCTGCTCTCATTTCCGTATCATCGGGAATAAGCACTTCATTACTTGCGATTATTTCATTATCCGCTTGAATTAAAGCATTATTATTAAGCGGAAAATCAATCAATCTGTTGGCAACACATAAATCTAAATAACCACCTTGTAGTTCCATTACTCCTGTATTTGCAGGATCTAACCATGGAGATAGCCTTCTTGTATTATTAGTAGTTCCTCCATTGTTCCATGATGATGAAATCCTCCCAACTTGAACTTTGCTCTCAACATTTCTACATAAAAAAAGATTACAAAACCCCGTGTCTTCGGGTGTCTTCGGGTGTCTTCGGGTGTCTTCTTTTTGTGTCATTCAAAGATAATGCAGCTATTTCATAAATAAACATAAAAAATAAATTTTTTATGTTTATTTATAATTATTTTTTGTGTTTTTAAATGACCACCTATCTGTACATTTATAAAATATGTACTTGAAGATATTGTTTCAAAAGATATTGTTTCGGATAAATTATTACCGTTATCGGTAATAACTTCTTGGTATAATAGTTTACCTATAAAATCATACAATAATATTTATAAATCGTCATCGTTAGACGATTTATAAATATTAATTGAATTAGTCCTAAAATTAGTCAGGATATTAATTTCATCAAAACGATTAAACTCGCAACCCAAGACTCCCTTCACTCTAAATGATAATTCACCATTTCTTCCACAGGATTTTCCACAATTCGTCCAAATTTCAACTTATTTTCAATTAAAACTTCTTTCAATGCTGTTTGAAAATGTACAGCGATTGAACCTAAAAAATTAATCGGTAAATCATGGATATTTTCGTATTTCAAAATCATTGAATCTAAGAAATCTTGAAAAGCAGATTTTACTAATTGCCAGACGAAAGGATGCGCTAAATGCTGACTTAGAAATTTCGTATAACTTGCCAAGTAACGGTTTGGCATTGGTTTTTTATAGACATTTAATAACATATCATCACGATTGAGTCCATATTGCTTATTAAAATCGGCTTCCAAATCCATTGGTAATTCTCGATAAAAATATGCTCGAATCAATTTCTTCCCTAAATATCCGCCACTTCCTTCGTCACCCAACATAAAACCAACAGATGGAATATTATCAATAATAAATCTACCATCGTACAGGCAGGAATTAGCACCAGTTCCCAAAATACAAGCAACACCTGCCGAATGCCCACACAGTGCTCTCGCTGCTCCGAGCAAATCATGATTGACTTCAATCGCTGCTTTCTCAAATACAGACTCTAGGGCTGATTGAATAATTTCCACCGTTCGAGACGTAGAACAACCTGTTCCATAAAACGATATCTTCGTGACTTCATCAGAGGTGATTCGAAGTTGTGGAACCAAAACAGCAATTAAATCAGAAATCATTTCGGAAGTTGTAATATATTGGGGACTATATCCGATGGTTTCAAATTTCAAAATAGTATTTTTGCTTTTTATAAGCCGCCAAGCTGTTTTCGTCGAGCCGCTATCTGCGATTAAGTGCATTTTATGTATTTTTGGCTAATTTATAAATAATTTAAGAACCATTCAAAACAGTTCTGTTTTAACATTGTTACAAAGAAACAAAATAATGATGGCTTAAGGTATAAAGGATTGTAGGTATTAAGGTTTTATAAGTTCAAGCCGGTACGCCTTACATACCAGAAAACCTTTATACCTTATTGTATCTAAATAATATTTTATTATATGAATGATTATCAAAAACCGGATCCTTTGAAAAAATTAAATATTTGGTTGCCATTGCTATTATCGTTTATCTTAGTAATCGGAATGTTGCTTGGTTTCAAATTAAATACAGGAGATTCTGCTGCGAATAATGCGTTGAATGCTCATAGTAATCCTGGTACGATTGAGGAGTTAATCCGATTAATTGAGTCTAAATATGTAGACGAAACGGATAAGGATAAATTAATTGAAACAGCGATTACTCATGTTTTAAAAGAATTAGATCCACATTCGAGTTATATTCCTGCGTCTCGCTTACAATCGGTGAATGAGGAATTAAAAGGGAAATTCGAGGGTGTTGGTATTCAATTTACATTGTTGAACGACACAATTTTTGTCGTAACGCCAATTTCTGGTGGACCAGCGGATCAATTAGGCGTTTTAGCTGGTGATAAAATCATTCAGATTGAAGATTCTACTGTTGCTGGAATCGGCCTAACGACGGATGATGTGATTGATAGATTAAAGGGTGAGAAAGGTTCAAAAGTAAAAATTGGCGTTCAAAGAGGTAAAAATAAAAAGATAATTGATTACGTAATTACTCGCGATGTGATACCACTTTACAGCGTGGACGCTGCTTACATGATAAATGAAGAAACTGGTTATATTAAGGTGAATCGGTTTAGTGGAACGACTTATCAAGAATATATGAAAGCATTGGAAGGGATGATTAATGATGGTTTGCAAAACGTCATTATCGATTTAAGAGGAAATCCTGGTGGCTACTTGTCAGAAGTTGCGAAGATGTTGGATCAAATGTTCGAGGAACGTAGATTATTGGTTTATACAGAAGGTAGAACATCTTCTCGTAAAGATTATAAATCAACAGGTCGTCAGTTATTTCCAATTAATAAAATTACGATTTTGATTGATGAAGGTTCGGCTTCTGCAAGTGAAATCTTGGCAGGTGCTGTTCAGGATCACGATAGAGGAATGATTATCGGCAGACGTTCATTCGGCAAGGGTTTGGTTCAAGAACAGTATAATTTGAGTGATGGTTCTGCACTGCGATTAACCGTGGCAAGATATTATACGCCTTCTGGTCGCTCGATTCAGAAACCTTATGACGATATGGATGCTTATGGCGAAGAAGCGTATAATCGTTTCAAAAGTGGTGAGTTGGTAAATCAAGATAGCATCAATATTACAGACACGACGAAATATTATACTACGGTTAAAAATCGTGTGGTTTTTGGTGGCGGCGGAATTATGCCAGATGTATTTATTCCGATTGACACGACTTTATTTGCTAATATTTTTTATGCGAAAGCGTTGCAATATGTTCCTCGTTTCGTTTATTCAGAATATGAAGGTTATAAGCAACAATTGAAGAAATATAAAACAGTTCAAGTGTTCAATAATCAATTCAATGTTACGGATGCAATGATGACTGATTTTATCAATTTCGTGAAATCAGAGGAAAGTCTTTCGAAGGTGGATTCGGCAGAATTGGCGAAAGCCAAAGAAAAGTTACGCCAGCGACTGAAAGCGTATTTTGCACGTCAAGTATTCCAAGATAATGGCTATTTTTATATTATGAATCAAGGTGATCCGATGTTAAAAGCGGCGTTAGAAAGTGTCAATGAATAAGGAATATTTGATATTCAACCGTTTTTTTGTAACGAACTTCTAATTTTTTATTATGATAGTAGATGAAGCCTTAATCTTACGACTTGAAAAGTTATCTCGGTTACAGCTTTCGAATACGGAGCGACAAAACATTACCAAGGATTTAACAAATATCTTGGAAATGGTCGAAACTTTGGGAGATTTAGATACAGAAGGTATCGAGCCATTGCGTCACGTAATGGGTAATGGAAAGCCTTGGCGAGAAGATGTGGTGAAGCAACCGATTACGAAAGCCGAAGCCTTAAAGAATGCTCCAAATCACGATGGTAACTATTTCAAAGTTTTGAAAGTTATTGATAAATGAGAAAAAGTTGTTTAATTGTTTAATTGTTTGGCTGTGACCGTTTTTACGTAATCCCTCCATAATTAAACAATCAAACAATTAAACAATTGAACAATCATGCAACCTATAATTGACATTAAACACCTTCGTAAGACCTATTACATGGGGACACAAACGGTGCACGCACTTAAAGATGTATCGTTATCTATTAATAAAAATGAATACGTTGCTTTGATGGGACCTTCCGGTTCTGGAAAATCCACGTTGATGAATCTTTTAGGTTGTTTGGATACGCCTTCGGAAGGTCAATATATCCTGAATAATCAAGATGTAAGCATTTTATCAGATGCAGAATTAGCGATGATTCGAAATAAAGAAATTGGTTTTGTTTTCCAAACTTTTAACCTTTTACCTCGATTGTCCGCCCTAGAAAATGTGGCTTTGCCTCTTGTTTACGCTGGTGTGAGTAAGGCAGATAGATTGAAGAAAGCCCATGAAGTTTTGGAAGCTGTTGGTTTGGCTGATAGAGTAAATCACAAACCGAATGAACTTTCGGGTGGTCAGCGTCAGCGTGTGGCAATTGCGAGAGCATTGGTAAATGATCCTGCGATTATTCTTGCCGATGAACCGACTGGTAACTTGGATACGAAAACATCTATTGAAATCATGGCATTATTTGAAAAAATCCATGACTCCGGAAATACGGTTATCTTGGTAACGCATGAACCTGATATTGCAGAGCATGCACATCGTGTGGTTCGTTTGCGGGATGGTTTATTGGAAACGGATACTTATAATGAGAAGATAATGACGACAAGCGATCGTTAGTTATAAAAATCTGACAGGTTTTGAAAACCTGTCAGATTTGTAAAAAATGAAACAATTCAGATGAAAATATATACAAAAACGGGCGATAAAGGTCAAACATCGCTTTTTGGTGGTGCAAGATTACCGAAATATCATATTCGAATCGAGGCTTACGGAACGGTAGATGAATTGAACTCTTATATCGGTTTGGTGCGTGATGCAACGGACAATGACACGGTTAGAGATATTTTAAAAGAAATTCAAGATCGATTATTTACCATCGGTTCTAACTTAGCTTCTGATCCTTCCAAAGATATGATTACACCGGATGTTTATCAAGCGGATATTGAGTTATTGGAAAAGGAAATTGATAGAATGACGGCAGAATTGCCGCCTTTGAGAAGTTTCATTTTACCGGGTGGACATACGACGGTTTCTTTCTGTCATTTGGCAAGATGTGTTTGTCGTAGAACGGAACGTTTGGTGGTCGCATTGGCAGAAAATGAAAAGGTAGATTTGATTATCGTTCAATATTTGAATCGTCTTTCTGATTATTTATTTACACTTGGAAGATTATTAGCGAAAGACTTAGGCGTTAAAGAAGTAGAATGGAAAGCGAGGAAATGAGTTTCGTAGTTTCGTTCTATATTAAAAATGGCTTTATCGAATATTCGGTAAAGCCATTTTTTAATTCGTATAAAAAGTAAATATTTTATTAGCAAAAAATCCATATTTCGATTACCAATACTTAATTTTAATCTTATCTTTTGACTTTATAAATCTCAAACCTATGAATTGGAATAATCATGTTGCGAATATGTTATTTAAAGAAAGCAAACAACGATTATTAGTTAGCATCATTGGAAATCTCATTTTAATTTTAATCTTGATTTCTCCACAAGATGTTCATTTTATGACTTCCGCTCACGCTCATTTTGCCTTGCTTTCTGCAATATTTCTTTTTATCGCTCAAAGAGTTTATCACTGGACAAATCAAACCTCAAATTGGATAATTTTCGGTTTTTATTTATTTGTCATTTTGGTCGAGATTCTCTTTTTAGGATTGCCAAAAGGAATTCCAATTAATGGCGCAGATCCAAAAGGAATCTTATTACAGATTTTCACTGCTTTAGCTCCTTTATCTTATCTTATTGCTCGATTTTTAACCGTTTTGCCAATTTTGGATGTGATATTAAAAAGGCGGAAATTTTGGGATAATGAATTAATTTGAGTAAAAAAAAACACATCATCTACATCAAAACCAATCAGAAATGAATAAAAAAATCATCTACAGTTTACTTTTTAGTCTATTATGCAATGTAACATTAATGGCACAAGACACTTTGAAACCATCAAAGCAAGAATTTTCAATATACAGCAGTTTATCTGTTCCATTCGGAGCTTACCGACAAACCGATGTTTTTACACCGAATGTTGTTGGAAGAGCATTGCCGGGAATCTTGATAGATGGAAGTTATAGCTATTATTTTAATAATTCCATTGGAGCAAATCTTACGTTAGGTTATAATTATAATGCTCTGAATATAGCAGCGATTGAGGACTCAATACGTTTTAATTACCCTTTTTTAAATCCTAAAATTACTAATTACACGAATTGGGAAATGATTTATCTTATGCCTGGTATTAATATCCAAACTCATGGAAAAAATCGACTTAAACTTTCTCTAAATGCAGGCGTTTTACAATTATTAGAAGCTGGTAATCTTCGTGGCTTTACATATAATATTACTCAAAACTTTGCAGCAAAAGGGAATGTGTCTATTCAGAGAAATATTAATTCAAAGTTGAAATTGGAAATCAGAGGCGGCGTATTATATAGTGAAATTTCAAGAACTGGTGTTTATAATCGAAATTACTATCCAATTTCCACAACTGTAAATTACTATCAGACTTTTAACTTAATCACTTTAAATGCAGGTTTAGGTTTGACTTGGAAACTTTAGAACAAAAAAGTCCATCATTCAAAAGAACGACGGACTTTTTTTGTAACTACAAACTGCCTACTGGCAACTACAAATTAATTATTTTTCAACAAACTTATAACCAACTCCACGCACCGATAAAAAGAATTTCGGATGCTTTGGATTCTCTTCAAAATACTTTCTAAACGAAAGGATAAAATTGTCAATCGTTCGAGTCGAAGGATAGACATCGTAGCCCCAAACTGCCTGCAAAATCTGCTGACGGGAAACGACTTCATTCTTTCTATCAATCAATAATTTCAATAACATCGCTTCCTTTTTCGTCAAGTTGAAATCACCTTTTTGACCGGTTGCTTCAAATGTTACGAAATTAATGTCATTGCTACCAAAAGAAACCGTTTCTGGCGTATGAATAGGATCTTTTGATGTTCTGCGAAGTAAATTCTTAATTCTCAACAATAACTCTTCCAAGTTAAAAGGCTTTGTGATATAATCATCTGCACCTTTTTTTAATCCTTGAATACGGTCGAGCGTCGTATCTTTTGCCGTAAGCATGATAATTGGAACATCTAAATTTTCCAATCGAATTTGCTCACATAATTGAAATCCATCTACTTCAGGAAGCATCACATCTAAGATTAGTAAATCAAAGTGTTGCCCTTGAAAATACTTAAACGCATCTTTTCCGTTATCCGTCCAGACCACCTCATAATCTTCCATCTCAAGGTTTAACTTAACGAGATCTCTGATATTTTCTTCATCTTCAACTAAAAGAATTCTTGCCATAATATTGATTGATTATTGTAATTGTTTAATTATATCTATCGCTATTTTCTGGGTTGTATCTTAATATCTTAACACCAAAATACCTTAACGCTTAAAAATTAACAGTTGATAGAAATCAAAAATATGAAAAATTTATAATTCCTAATATTTTAGACGAACAAATACACGCCAAAAGTCACTAAATCTGTCAATTATCCTATATTTCCCAATACAACACTCGCACTTTCAACCGTTTTTTTTGTATTCCCAACAAAAATCTCCTCGCCAATCCAAATCACAGGACGTTTCAGAAACGTATATTCTTCCAAAATATATTTGCGATAATCCGCTTCGCCTAATTCCATTTCCTTCAATCCCCAAGCCTTATACTTCATCGAACGACGACTAAATAAAGCTTCATAACTACCCACTTTTTCCTTCATCGCATCCAGCTGTTCTGGCGTAATCGCTTCCGCCTTAATATTTTGAAATTCAAAATCAGCCCCTAAACCTAAATCCTTAATAATTCGGTTACACGTCGAACACGTTTTTAAATAATATACTTTTTTCATTTTCAATTCCTTGATACAAAATCGTTATGCCGAATTTATTTCGGCATAACAATCTTTATTATTTTTTATTTCAACGTTTTGCTTACATACTCTGCACCACCAATTCTGCCAAATCATAAACCATTACAGATTCCTGCTTCTCAAAACTCTTCACCCCATCTTGCATCATCGTCAAACAAAACGGACAATTCGCAGCAATCACCGTTGCACCAGTTTTCAAAGCCTCTTCTGTACGTTCCACATTAATCCGTTTATCGCCAGGTTCATCTTCTTTAAACATTTGAGCACCACCAGCACCACAACACAAACCATTAGTTTTGCAACGTTTCATCTCCACTAATTCTGCATCCAAAGCTTCCAAAACGGAACGAGGCGCTTCATAAATTCCGTTCGCACGACCGATATAACAGGAATCGTGATACGTAATTTTTTTTCCCTTAAATATACCGCCTTCTTTCATTTTGATTTGACCATTATTAATCAAATCCTGCAAAAATTTGGTGTGATGCGTCACTTCATAATTTCCGCCCAAAGACGGATATTCATTTTTCAAAATATTAAAACAATGTGGACAAGTCGTGACAATTTTTTTCACACCGTACAGATTCATTGTTTTAATATTACTCTTTGCAGCAACTTGATAGGTAAACTCATGTCCGGCACGACGAGCCGGATCACCGGTACAGCCTTCCTCTTTACCCAAAATCGCAAAATCAATGTCACACGAATTTAATATCTGGACAAAGGCTTTTGTGACCTTTTTTGCTCTATCATCAAAACTTCCCGCACAGCCGACCCAGAATAAGATTTCCGGTGTTTTTCCTTCAGCTTTGAGTTGTGCCATTGTTGGTACTTTCATGTCACTTCGTTTTCATAAGGCTTTGCCCTATGTTTATGATGTCGCCCTCTTGAGGCTTTTAATTTTATTTTTTCAATCTTTGGATTTCCCGTCAGATGAGAAATAAGTGTTTACTTATTCTGTAATCCACTTATCACGATCATCACTTGAGAATTGCCACGGTGCACCATTATTTTCAATATTGGTAAACATAACATTCCAAGAATCCGGAGCTTTTGCTTCATCCAAAACCAAATGACGACGCATTTCTACAATGATATCTAATGGTGAAATCATCACCGGACAAGCTTCTACACAAGCGTTACAAGTCGTGCAAGCGTGTAATTCTTCTTCCGTGATATAACTGAATAAATCCTTACCATCATCGTAATTTTCCTTCGTCATATTCGGATTCGCATCCAACGTCTTTCCGACCTCTTCTGCCCTATCTCGAACATCCATCATGATTTTTCGAGGAGATAATTTTTTACCAGTAATATTCGCAGGACAAGCATCGGTACAACGCCCACATTCCGTACAAGAATAGGAACTTAAAATATGTTTCCAGCTCAAATCAAAAACGTCGCCTGCACCAAATTTTGGCATGAAGTCTTCTTCCTGTTCCACAATTTGTGATTTAGGATTAGCTTGTCCCGAAAATTCAGTGACCACTAATTTCTCTTCTGTAACTTTCGCCTTATCATCACCAAATAAATCGTCAATACTTTCTTCTTCTTTTCCATTTCCGAAAATATCATCTACACTTTCTTCTTGGCTATTCCCAAAAATATCGTCCACGGATTCCGCTTCATTATTTCCGAAAATATCATCGACGCTTTCCGTCTCTTCCGAATTTCCAGTATCACCAAAAATATCATCTAAACTTTCCGTCTCTTCCGAATTTCCAGTATCACCAAAAATATCGTCCAAACTTTCTTCCTTTTCAGCACTTCCTAAGTCGCCGAATATATCATCTAAACCTTCTTCTGAACCTC
>CAWVWD010000042.1:0-14532 GCA_963933585.1 uncultured Saprospiraceae bacterium | reverse complement strand
ATACAAAAAAAGCCGTTCCCGAAATGAATCGAAAACAGCTTATTAAAACTTTCTATTATAAATTATTTACTCAGACAATTCGCTTTCCATAGCGTCGTCTGCTGTTGCTTCGCCTTCACTTGCTACCAAGTTAATACCGATTGTAATATCGTTTTTCAATGCTTTTTCCTTCACAAAACCAGTGATAGTTGACATGAATTTAATTCCCCAAAGCGTACGATCGAAAGTAAAATCTTCTGTTGATGCAGTTAATTTACCATCTTTCATAGTCGTTGTAGCCGTAAATGTAACATTGTGTGTAGAATCCAACATTGTTAAATTACCAGAAATTTTATTTCCTTCGACACCTGTAATGTCAAATGTTGCTATTGGAAACTTATTAGTATTAAAGAAATCACCATCTTTATCCTGCCCAGTTGTACCTTCTAAGTGAGCAATTAAATAACCTTTTTTATCTTCCGGTAATTCATCCGTTACTTCAATTGAAGTCATATCAATAGTGAATGAACCTGCTGTGATATTGCCATCTTTAACGGATAAAGAACCATCTTTAACATTGATTGTTCCTGTATGGAAATCACTGTTGAATTTTTCTCCTTTCCAGTTAATTATACTTTCAGCAGTATTTACAGCATAAGCCATACCCGTTTCCTCTGCTACTTCTTGAGCTTCTCCTAGTTGAGTTTGCTCTCCTTCCGAACTTGAACCACAAGAAACAGCGATTGCTGATGTTACAAATAAAAATGCTAAAAGTTTGAATGTAATCTTCATAAGAATTTAATATTTAATAAAATTTTTATAATAAAATTTACTACTCTGTTTGAAATTCAATGTTTAAACATCAAAGATTAAAAAAGGTTCTTTAAAACTATAATTTTTTCTAACTTTAATTTAACTTTAACAATATCCAGCTCATATTATTGGTTAATCGACGAGAAAATAATGGCGTTTGTATATTAACCCTTTCACCGGCGGAAGCCTTTGCTATTCTATCTTTATATTTAAGTCTTAGTAAAATAAAGTCGGCCAAAATCGATTTTAAATCAAATAAATAAATAAACTCATTATTCCAACGAAGGTCAGAATGGTGGACTTTATTAAGGTTTCCTTAATAATACAAAAGTATCAAAATACCTAAATCAATGAAAAAACAACTTATACTTTTAGCAATGTTAGTAATTAGCATTGTTTCATTTGCACAAGAAAAACCTTATTTTCAGCAAGATGTAGCGTACAAAATGGAGGTAACGCTGAATGACCAAACACATGAAGTTTACGGTGATATTGAAATTTCCTATAAAAATAATTCGCCGGATGCTTTAGATAAAATCTATATGCACCTTTGGCCAAATGCGTATCAAGATGGAACGGCTTTAGCAAATCAGTTTTTGCGTAATAAGGAAACGGATATGCATTATGCAGAAATAGATAAATTAGGTGGAATCAATGATTTAGATTTTAAAATCAATGGTTCAAAAGTAACTTGGACTTACGACCTTAATCATAAAGATATTGCGATTTTAGAATTGGCAAACCCATTACAGTCCGGTGAAAGCTTGACAATTTCTACGCCTTTTGTGGTAGATATTCCGGCTTCTTTCTCCCGTTTGGGTCACGTTAAAGAATCTTATCAAATGACGCAATGGTATCCAAAACCTGCGGTTTATGATCGTTTTGGTTGGCATCCAATGCCTTATTTGAATATGGGAGAATTCTTTTCTGAATTCGGTTCTTTTGATGTAAAAATTACGTTGCCAAAAAACTACGTGGTTGGTGCAACAGGTGTTTTACAAAATAAGAAAGAGCTAGCGTTTTTAATGGAAAAAGTCAAAATGACGAATGAAGTGATTGAAAATGAGGAATTTGCAAAAAGCACAAAAAATGATTCTTTTCCACCTTCTTCATCAGAATTAAAAACGATTCAATACAAAGCAGAAAACGTTCACGATTTTGCTTGGTTTGCGGACAAACGATTCTATGTTCAAAAAAGTCAAGTGACTCTAGCATCCGGTGCGAAAGTCGATACTTGGGCGATGTTCACGAATTATCAAGCAGATATTTGGACAAAAGGTGTAGAATATGTAGATCGTTCGGTTTTGTATTATTCAGAGCGAGTTGGCGAATATCCTTATCCTCATGCGACTGCGGTTCAGTCCGCATTGAGTGCCGGTGGTGGAATGGAATATCCGATGATTACGGTGATTGGTCCAAGTGGTGATGGAAAAAGTTTGGATAATGTAATTACACACGAAGTTGGTCACAACTGGTTTTACGGAATTTTGGGTTCAAATGAACGGGATTATCCTTGGATGGATGAAGGTATGAATTCTTACTACGAGTCAGATTATATGGCGAAATATTACGGAAGTAGTGGAATGGATATTGGAATTCCTCCTGTAGCGATGAAGTTATTGGATGCGGAAGATCTAGACATAGAAAAACTGGCGTACCTGTGGCAAGCTCGCCAATTGAATAATCAACCGATGAATACGACTTCGGATGAATTGACGATGATAAATTACCAAATGTCGGCTTATTCGATTCCTTCGATGATGTTCAAATATTTAGAAATGTACTTAGGAACAAAAGAATATGACCGAGTTGCACAAAAATATTATACCGATTGGAAATTCCATCATCCATATCCTTCGGATGTGAAAGCTCACTTTGAGAAAGAAACGGGGAAGGATTTAAGTTGGTTTTTTGATGAGTTTTTCAATACTCGAAAATCAATCGATTATGCTTTAGGTAAAGTCGTTGTGGGTAAAAGTTCAACGAATGTGACGATTAAAAATAGAGGTGAAATTAACGCTCCATTTGTCATTTCAGTAACGAAAGATTCTACGGTAACAAATCACTGGTTTGATGGATTTTCGGGAACAGAAAGTTTTGATATCCCGGCTATTGAAGGTGCGACTTACTCGATAGATGCGAATGGCGATATGTTAGAAATTGATAGAAAAAATAATTTTCAAAAACGACCTGCGAAATTAAAATTTTTAGCTGGTTTAGAGAATCCGAAAAAGAAAACTTTGTACGTTACGCCGACTTTAGGTTACAATGCTTATGACGGTTTCATGTTAGGTTTAGGTTTCTATAATCGAGTTTTTCCTGCGAGAGATTTTGAATTTATGTTTACACCAATGTTTGGTTTTAATTCTAAAACAGTAGTTGGTTTGGGTAGTTTCAAATATCGTTTATATAGCGACAAGGGTATTTTCCGTGAAACGACTTTAAGTACCAATGTTCGTTCATTCAACAGATTAGAAAATACAGACGACGATTATTTTGAACGTTATACGACGATTACACCAAGTGTACGATTTGAATTACGCCGTTCAGATATTAGTCAGACGAAGCAATTTATTACTTTGAAATATAGACACATATTAAAAGAGAAGGCTTTGCTTGATGGTATCAATGGTGATTTCAGAGGTAAGAAAATTAATGATCGCAATATTTTTGAAGGAAGTTATGAATTAAAGCAAAATACGGCTTTCAATAAAACAGATATTGAATTTTCAATTTTGGGAGAAGGTTATGAAAAAGGAAACGGAACAAATGTTACTTATATAAGAGCGACTTTAGATGCGAATTACAGCTTTAAATATCGTAAGAATAAAAAGAAAAGTTTTGATGTTCGTTTGTATGCTGGTAAATTTTTGGCACACGATGATGCTGATTTTGGCACGTTTCCAATGGCTTTAAACTCTAATGGTTTTACGGATAATTATTATGATAATTTCTATTTTGGACGGGAAGAACAAAGTGGATTGTTATCGAAACAAGTTAGTTTAGATCAAGGTGGGTTTAAGTTACCGATTCCAAAAACGCAATCATTTGGTGTAACGAATGACTTAATTGTCACGATGAATATTAAGGCAGATTTGCCACTGAGATTGCCGTTAAACCTTCCAATCAAACCATATATTGATTTGGGATATGTTAAATCGACAGCTCCTTCTGCCACGAATCCAACAGAATTTTTCTATAATGCTGGTGTTGCATTAGATTTATTCGATGGAATTTTGGGCGTTTATTTCCCACTTATTGGAACGGAAGCGTTAATGAATCAACAACCAAATTTTGGTTCTCGTATCAGTTTCAATTTGAACTTAAATAAACTGAATGGTTTGGAAGCATTAAGAAATATTTCATTGTAAACTATTATTGATTACAAATAAAAACTTCTTTCTGAAAATAAAAAAGTCCGTCATTCCGATGTAGGTCAGAATCTCCCGAAGGCAACGAAACTCAATTTAAAAGGCTACGTTTTAAATTAGTAGTTTTATCAAAGCGAAGCCTTTGCAACGTTAGGAGATTCCGACTAAAACTGGAATGACGGTTTTTTTATTTATAATGGATTTTTGACAAACAATAAATTAGAAAGATGAAAGACTTTAGAACAATATTGCCATTTGTATCGTCAGCGTTTGAAATAACACATGCCGACAAATTATTGAGTATTGGTTCTTGTTTTTCTGAAAATATCGGTGACCAATTATTGAATAATAAATTTCCAATAATCGTGAATCCGTATGGAATTTTGTTTAATCCAATTTCTATCATTCAATCTTTGCAACAGATTATTAATAATAAACAATTTAGCGAAAGTGATATTTTTTATCATAATCAGCATTGGCAGAGTTTTTATCATCATGGACGATTTTCAAATATTAATAAAACGACTTGTTTGAATAATATCAATAACGCCATTACAACTTCTAATCAGCAGGTTCAAAACTTGGATTATTTGATTCTGACTTTAGGAACGGCGAATGTTTTTGTTCATAAAAAATCGAATCAGATTGTGGCGAATTGTCATAAAGTTCCGAATAGTGAATTTGAACGAAAGCGATTAAATGTTGATGAAATTACAACCGCTTTTGAACCGATTTTTAATCAATTAAAAACGATTAATCCGAAGTTGAAAATCATTTTTACCGTTAGTCCTGTTCGACATATCCGAGATGGTTTAGTAGAAAATCAGCGAAGCAAAGCGACGTTATTATTAGCAATTGATACGCTAGTGGCACAATATGATTTTGCATCTTATTTTCCTGCGTACGAATTGGTGTTAGATGATTTGAGAGATTATCGTTTTTTTAATGCCGATATGATTCATCCGTCAAAATTAGCGATTGATTACGTTTGGAATTATTTTTCAGAAATTTATTTTTCGAATAAAACGAAACAGATTATTCATCAAATTGATAAAATTATTCAAGCCAAAAATCATCGACCATTTGACGAAGATTCGAAAATGCATCAAAATTTCATTCAAAATCAAATTGATAAAATACATCAATTAAAAAAACAGTATTCGTTTTTAGATTTTAAAATGGATTTAGAATGGTTTGATAAAAGGTTAAAGTAAGTAATCATACGAATTAAAAATCCTGTAAAATTATGTTTATCCTGTCAGAAACTTCTTATATTGAGTAAAACCAAATATATAAAATGATGATTAGAGATTTTAGCAAGTCAAATAGCATTATCAATCAATTTGTCGCAGAGATTAGGAATGTTGATATTCAATCAGATAGAATGCGATTTCGTAGGAACCTAGAGCGAATCGGAGAAATAATGGCTTATGAAGTTAGCAAAACATTGACCTATGAAATGTTTGAAGTCGAAACACCTCTGGGAATGGCTCAAGTAGATTTGCCCTCGGAAATCCCTGTATTAGCAACGATTATGAGAGCCGGTTTACCAATGCACCAAGGTTTTTTGAATGTGTTTGATGGTGCCGATAATGCGTTTATTTCCGCATATCGAAAGCATCACAAAGATGGAACTTTTGAAATCGCTGTGGAATATGTTTCTTGTCCGCCTTTGGAAGGAAAAGTATTGATTCTTGCGGATCCGATGTTAGCAACTGGTGCTTCAATTGTTACAACTTTAAAACATTTAGAGGAATTTGGCACACCCAAAGAGATTTATGTTGCGGTAGCAATAGCAGCAACTGACGGGGTTGATTACGTTAGAAGAAGATTTCCAAACGTAAAAATTTGGGCTGGTGCAATTGATGAAGAATTGACGGCAAAGTCATATATTGTTCCAGGTTTGGGCGATGCTGGCGATTTGGCTTTTGGCGAAAAATTGAATGATTAAAATTCGATTTTAGACGTTAAATATTAGACTTTAGACTTTTTCTGAATTTATAACTAAAAAAAATGGCGACCAGTGCCTATAGCGGTCAATAACTATCGAATTTGTCTGCGTTTTTGACGCAAATATAATCGAGTATTATAACTATATTATATCAAGCTGAGAAAGTAATTTTCATTTGTCCAAAGAGTGAAAATGAATGAATTCAGGATATATCTTAAAAGTAGGTTTTGTTTTGATACGGAAAAATTGAATCCTTACATAAATAATCATAAAAATATTCTGTCCATTCCGAAAACGACTTTTTGGGCGAGATGAGTAGAAAGTTGGTCTTCTTAGTAAAAGTATAAAATGGTTATGCACGTCAATATAAGCATAACCATTTCAAAAAGAATCCACTCAATTCGTATTACTTTTATGCCACAATTCTCAACGCCTTCGCAGGCGAAATCTTCTGCGTCAATCTTGAAACTACAAGAATCGTTAATAAACCGGAAACCATCGCCAAAGTCCTAAACGGAAACAGTACAATGCCATCTTCAATCATCGGATAAGGCAATGTAATTGGAATACCCAAAGTGGGTTCGCCGCCACCAAAACGCAAAATAAACGAAACTGCAAAACCAATCGCAGAACCCCAAACATTCGCTTTTTTATCAAATAACGCCGCCACTAATTGTGGAAATAAAATACAATACACAAAATCGCTACACAAAAACCACAAGGCATAAATACTTTTGACCTGTAAAGCCACCAGCGTTGCCGCAATTCCGATTATCCAAATACACGCTTTAATAACTTTCGATAAGTTTTTCGTAGAAATATCCGGTTTTATTAAAGGTCGAATTACATTCCAACTTGCCATCGAAGAAGCTGATAAAATCGAAGAATCCACAGAAGACATAACCGCTGCCGCAATCGCTCCCAAACCAATCGTTGCAACCACAGGATTCGTTAAATGTTTCATCACATAAGGCAAAGTCACCGCATAAGGCGTATTCTCTCCGCCCAACGGTTCTAAGCCCATACTTTGCCAATCCGCCACATTTCCAATCATACCGATTAGCATCGCAGGAATCGCAGCAAGAATACAAACAATACCAGCGACAATGGATAAACGAACGGCTATTGTTGCTGTTTTTGCAGATAAAACCCGTTGAAAATACACTTGCCAAGCAATTCCACCAAACACTAATAATAAGGCAAAGTCCCACCAATTGTAGTAATAACTTCCTAATGCTTCTCGTGTCGGGATAAAGCTCGCCAATAATCCAACATTATCACTATATTGCCCAAAAACAACATCCCATCCGCCAACAGTATTTGCCGCAAAAGGCAGTACTAAAAGTAAACCAATCATCAATAAAGTCATCTGAACAATATCCGTCAAAGCAACCGCCCAAAGTCCGCCCAAAGCGGTATAAGCCACTGCAACTCCCGCAGAAAGTATAATAGAAGAAGTAAAATCCAAGCCTAAAACAGTAGAGAAAGTTGTTCCTAAAGCGGTCAAAATCGCAGAAGTCCAAAAGATTTCCCCCGTTAACGCTGGTAAAAACAAAACGGCTGCCATTCGTTTTCCGAATCGTTGTTCCAAAGGATCAAGCATCGTTTTGAATTCATAATTCCGCATCTTTCGAGCAAATAACAAACCGCCAATTATTAAACTCAACGCATATCCCCAAGGTGCTTGAACCCACATCAAACCATAATCGGGATTCGCTGTATATTCAGCCGTTCCATTAATGAAACCACCACCGACCCAGGTCGCACTCATCGTAAATATTGCCACCCAGAGCGGAATATTTCGACCGGCTAACATCACATCTGTTGCACTATCATCTTTCCGCAAATTCGCAGCATACGCACCGTAATAAAATATCATGGCATAAAAGACCATCATCGCAATATAACCCGACCAAAATACTTCGGCTTCGGTGAAATAATGAACGTATAAACCGACAACAAGTAGTAAAATAGAAAGTATCGCAACAGGAATAATTGGTTTTTTCATATCGTAGCACAAACGTTCTTGTCTGCGTAGTTTGGTGACTTAATATTGTAAAAATAGGAAAACTCTCAAATAATTGGTTTTTTCTAACCTTTCCCTTAATTTACACACGCTCTCGAAACATCTTTATTAAATTTGTTTCATTCCAAATTAAAACTTCATAAACTAAAAAAGTAATGATTGTACCAAGTTTAATTTTAAAACAACTATACACATTTGGTAGCTTAACCAATGTAGAAGGCGGCGTAGCTTTTGGTATCAAAAACCGACTGAGTGATGCAAAAATTCAAAGAATTACTTCATTAGCAATTGGTGGACAAACCATTGATTTAGATGATATTACCTTAGACCTAGGAACGGAACAGATTCACCCTACTGATATTTCAGCTGATAATCCGGTTGATTTTCCGTTAAAACAAAAAGTAACGATTATTGCCAAGATTCCAAATTTACCGGAAGGGAAATATAAAATCGAATTAGGATTTAAAGCAAATCCGTTTGGTAAGTTGAAACTAAAAGTAGAAGGTTCTATCGTTCGTAAGAGAAAAAATGAAATTATTATTCCTCGTGATTCTGAAGATGATTACTCAGAAAAAGCGATTAAAGACCGTCAGGATTTTTTAGAGGAGTATACAGGCAAAAAATTAGAGCACGTTAAGAAATACTCTTTTGATCCACATATTGCAGCAGGAAATTGCGAGCACTTTACAGGTGTCGCTCAAATACCGATTGGTATTGCAGGCCCAATAAAAATCAATGGAGAACATGCAAAAGGAGAATTCGTCGTGCCTTTGGCGACTGCAGAAGGCACATTAGTTGCTTCATACAATCGTGGAATTAAGTTGTTAAATATGTCTGGCGGCGCGATATGTACGGTCGTAGATGATGCGATGCAACGTGCACCAGTTTTTGTATTTGAAGATGCACGAGGTGCGAGAAATTTCGTCAAGTGGATTAAAGAAAATTTTGATGAAATTGCAGAACATGCTGAAGCGACAACGAGCATTGGTAAATTAAAATATATTGATCCGTATTTAGCAAATAAGTTTGCTTATCTCCGCTTTAACTTTTCAACTGGTGATGCAGCTGGACAAAATATGGTTGGTCGAGCGACTTTTGCCGCTTGTAGCTGGATTTTAGATGTATATAAGGAAGAGAAAATGACGCATTTTTATTTAGAGTCGAATTTGGCAACAGATAAAAAAGCATCACAAGTAAATATTATGCACACTCGTGGAAAGCGTGTAACCGCAGAAGCTACCATTCCCCGTGATGTATTGATAGAAGTAATGCGTGTAGAACCTGAAAGTTTACAACATCATTATCAAGTAGCAAATATCGGAGCGTTACTTTCTGGTGCGAATAATAATGGTTTACATTCTGCAAACGGAATCACCGCAATGTTCATCGCAACCGGTCAGGATGTCGCGAATGTTTCGGAATCATCCGCAGGAATCTTCTATTGTGAATTAACGAAGAAAGGTGATTTATATATTTCCATCACGATTCCATCGTTGATTATCGCAACTTATGGTGGAGGAACGGCTTTAGCAACTCAAAAAGAGTGTCTAGAAATGATGAATTGTTACGGAAAAGGTGGCGTGAACAAACTTGCTGAAATTATCGCAGGCGTTGTTTTGGCTGGAGAAATGTCTTTAGGTGCTGCAATTTCTTCTTCTGATTGGGTTTCGAGTCATGAAAATTATGGTAGAAATCGTTAATCAATCAATAAAAAATAGATTAATATATTCAATTCAGAAAAGGCAGATGATCATTCATGCTGCCTTTTTTGTTTCCTAAAGCACTTGAAAGGAATTAGACTTACTAAGTCTGGTTATTACTTCTTGCTTTTATACCTGGTGAGAATCCAGTAAAAAGGAAAATACATTTCAACTCATCATCCGTTTACCAATTCCAAATTCATTTGATTAAAATTCCTATAAAAACAATACACTGAATTTTGGGTTTTCAATGACAAACACGAATAGTTATGTTACAAAAGATAAAATCACAAAAAAATCACTTCGAAAAATCATTGTTCCAATAAAAAGAAATGGCGATAAAAACTATCAAACGAAGTAGCAAAAGTAGCGACGCCACAATTACGATTATAACGGATGGCACAACGGATTCTGATGTTTTATATGATTTGATGAATTCGAATAGAACGAATCGTAAAACGCTTAAAAATGACCCAAAACGGATTATCTGATTCGAGTAGAAGATAATAATCGTTATTTGATAGAAAAAATATTTTTGACTTGTGACGAAGTAAAACGAAACGTATTCCTAATGACAAAACGACTTTGGTTACTTTTGTGAATAAAAAAACGGAATTTAAATTACTTTAAATCAAATCAAGAAGACACAAGTCACAAATAATGCGATCCCATTCTAACTCGTTTTTTTTATTTCAAATCTCCAAAAATCAAGATAAAAACGAGCCCATAAATTCGCCACATACTAATTTCTATAATTTCTTTTTAAAACCCTGCCCGAGAAGCAGCAAGCGGAAAAAATAACTTTATTCTGATGTATCAATTTTTTATTACTGACTTCCTAAACACAAAAGTCCCAAATATTTCAATTGAAACATTTGGGACCTTTATAAAAAAAAATAGGGGTCCGACGCTTTCAAAGCATCCGACCCTTTACTTTTATCATTTTGATAAACTAAGCTCCTAAGTAAGATTTTAATAACTTACTACGAGAAGCTGAGCGTAATTTATTAATTGCTTTATCTTTAATCTGGCGAACACGCTCACGAGTCAAACCAAATTTATCGCCGATATCTTCCAATGACATCGGATGTTCTACACCGATTCCAAAGTATAATTTAATCACATCACGTTGTCGGTCTGTTAGAGTACTCAAAGAACGTTCGATTTCACGACGTAATGATTCCAAGTATTCTAACTTAGCATCTGTTCCCGGTGTATTTCCGTTTTCCAAAACATCCAAAAGTGAATTATCTTCTCCTTCCACAAAAGGTGCATCCATAGAAACGTGACGAGCAGCAACGCCTAACGTTGTTCGAACCTCAGAAGTAGCGATTTCTAAGACATCTGCTAACTCATCTGCTGACGGCTCGCGTTCAAATTCTTGTTCTAATTGAGAAAATGCTTTATTGATTTTATTTAAAGAACCGACCTTATTCAAAGGAAGGCGAACTATACGAGATTGTTCGGCAAGTGCTTGTAAAATTGACTGCCGAATCCACCAAACAGCGTAGGATATAAATTTGAAACCACGAGTTTCATCAAAACGTTGTGCAGCTTTAATTAAACCTAAGTTTCCTTCATTGATTAAATCACTTAAAGACAAACCTTGATTCTGATATTGTTTAGCCACAGAAACCACAAAACGAAGATTCGCTTTAGTTAGTTTCTCGAGCGCTTGTTGGTCGCCTTGTTTAATACGTTTTGCTAACCCTACTTCCTCTTCAGGTGTTAATAAATCCACCTTACCAATCTCCTGCAGATATTTTTCTAACGATTGACTTTCACGATTCGTGATTGACTTCGTAATTTTTAGTTGTCTCATAGTTGAGTAGCAGTATTTTTATATGAATATGAATAGATACCTTGATTTTTAATCAAGCCGCAAAATTAGTAGTTTTTATTAGGAACTACAACTTTATTGACGTAACATGGAACAGAAAATGACAGGAATTGTGATTTTTTTACAAAAAAAATAAATATTTACCTACATTTTCTACTTAACATAAAATGTCTTTTTACTAAATTTAGTTCATTTATTTGGAAAAATGATTTTTTTATTTTTTATTGCACGGAATAATTTAATTATATATTGTAAATTTTTAATATGGAACGGGTTTCTTTTCGTTTAGAATTTATTCTAAAAACATCACCTAATATTATTTATAAGTTTTTAACTACGCCTTCTTGTTTGATTCGATGGTTCTGTGACCGTGTCGAAATCGACGGTGATAAATTCTCTTACTTTTGGGAAGACGAAGAGGAAGTTGCCTTCTTAATAGATGATATTGAGGAAGAATTGTTACGCTTTCAGTGGGAAGATGCCGAAAGTGATAAAGAATTTTTAGTATTCAAAATGAGTATCTCTGACGTTACAAGAGAAGCTGTTTTTGAAATTATTGATTATTGTGACGCCGACGAAGTCGATGACCAAAAACAACTTTGGAGCAATCAAGTCGATGCAATGAAAAAAGCAATGGGCGTTGTTTAGAAGAAATATTAATTGATAATACCTGCCTAATATCAAAAAGGCAGGTATTTAATTATGGAATGTAAATCGTTTATAATTCATACTTTTTTTAAGTCAATTACACAAAAAAGAAGTTCTGATTCGAATGCACGCCTTCTTCGAAATCAACCAATTTTCCATTCTCCAAAACTTTCGTTTTGTAGTTCCAACTTTCGATTAAATGAAAACATTTATACCTGTTTTCATTTTCCCAAAGTTCCGTATAAATGACTGGTTTATCTCTCAAGATTAACTGTTCACCACCTTTCAATGCAAAATATTCAAAATTCTCCACATCAAGTTTAATTCCGTCAATCTTTATATCCTCGAAAGTATCCAAATCATCCAACCGTTTAATGGGTGCTTTGAATCGTTTCCCTTCATTAAATTCCGTCAAATCCTCATGGATAACGTGACTTAAACCTTGCATCTGTACATTTTCAACTTCAGGCATCACCATTTCTATCATCGTATTTTCGTCTCCTAACGCAAGCTGAAAAAGTTCTACATTTTTCAAGCCGTAACTATTTACTACGTTTTTCAATGTTTTGAAATTCGGAGGAACAGGTTCGTAAGAATATACCTTTTTGACCTTTCGAGCCAAATGAACCGTCGTGATTCCGATATTTGAACCAATATCCAAAACATTCGAATTCCTCGGCATCATGTCTACAAATTTGAAAAAGTCGCCTTCGTTTTTATCTGATTTGAATGTCGCTATTTTAAATTTTGCAAATAAAACTAAATAGCGTTCAAAACCCAAAACTCGTTGTAAAATACTTTGTATTAATTTTTTCATTTTCATTCTAAATCTAAATAAAGCCCATCATTCCAATCCCAAGAGTTCGGGAGAATCTCCCGACGACAAGGGCTCAATTTTTAAAAGCTACTTTTTTATTTTTTCGCTGAAACTACACTTTCCACCGCTTTCCAAATCACATCTGCCGTAAAATCCCAAGTAAATTTCGATTTCCGACCTTTCGCCTTTTCTACCATTTCCTGATACAAATTAGGATTTTCTACCAATTCAATCATCGCTTTCGCAATTTCATCCACACTTTTTGGATTCACCAGAATTCCTGCATCACCAGCAATTTCAGGCATCGAAGAAACATTAGAAGTCACCACTGGTAACTCACAATTAAACGCCTCTACAATCGGCACTCCAAAACCTTCAAACTGCGATGCAAATAAAACGGCATGACCGGCAGCCATCAACTTCGGAGAATCTTCATCCGATACAAAACCCAAAAACTCAATATCCGCTTTATGTTTCGCTGCATCATAAGCCGATTTTACTTCGCCTACTTGCCACGCAAAACGTCCTGCTATTAAGAACTTAAAATCTGAGCCAGTCGTCTCCTTGAATTGGTCAAAAGCCATAATTAACCGATGCACATTTTTTCGAGGATGAACCGCTCCAATATAATAAAAGTAATTTTTTTCGTTTGAATATTTTGCCCGAATACTTATCTTTTCGCTTTCGCTCAATGGCTTAAAGATATCTCGAACGCCTGAGTAACAAACGTCAATATCATTCGGATTCGCATCATAAAACTTCACCACGTCGCTTTTCGTGTATTCCGAGACACAAGCAATTCGTGCCGCTTTTTTAACGAATTTTGGCGTAAAATATTGATAATACCAACGAACGACTTTCCCAATTTGCTCCGGAAAATGACAAAATGCCAAATCATGAATTACCAATAAAGTTGGTACTTTTGTACGAATCGAACAGAAGTTATCCGGCGAAATAAAAATATCCGCTTTATACTTTTTCAATGCTCGAACAATTGCCAATTCATACCAGATTATAAATAAAATTGGATGACGAGCAGGCGGACTTAAAACAACAGGCGTTATATTATTTGAAAAAATAAACGCATCGTCATAAGGACGATCGAAAAAAAAGATAAATTCGTGTTCAGGATGAGCCAAAACGATACGGCGGAAAGTTTCTTCCACATATCGTCCCATGCCTTCCCGATTATTTTTTAATAAAAACCTTGTGTTTACAGCTATTTTCAATGTTGTATTGATCTGTTGTCGTCTTGATCTGTCGATATTATTATCGTATTAATGTGTTGTCGTATTTTTGTGTTGATGTGTTATTATATTGACATTCCTTAGTACCTTAGTAGTAAGTCAAGTTAATCATGTCGGTATTTTTTGACAAAATATTGCCG
>CAWVWD010000041.1:0-14555 GCA_963933585.1 uncultured Saprospiraceae bacterium | reverse complement strand
TTTAAATCTGTTTTAGATATTAAACTATATTGGCCTTAAAAACCGATACGATTTCCATTAGTTGATATCAAATATAGAAGTATTATGTTAAAATCATGAAAAATAGGTTCATAAATTGAATGAATTTGGTACACATCATAGACATAATGCTTTAGAGAACTGCTCATAACTCGAACAAAAAGACTAATTTTAAACATTACAAAAATTGACCTGTTGAACCAACTAAAACCTTTTATGAAAGCTGCAACTGTTAAACAATTAAAAGACAAATTAAAGGATTATTCTTCTACAGAACTTATTGAAGTTTGTCTGAGATTATCAAAATTCAAGAAGGAAAATAAGGAATTATTGACTTACTTATTATTCGAAGCGGAGAATGAAGCTGGTTATATAGATAATGTGAAACTGGAAATTGACAATCAGTTTGAGAAAATAAACAGGAAGAGCTATTTTTTCATAAAAAAAAGTATTCGGAAAATCTTACGTAACCTAAAAAAGTACATTCGATACGCTCAAAAAAAGGAAACGGAGGTAGAATTATTGATTTATTTCTGTCAGCAATTAAAGGAATTCAAACCTTCCATTAAAAAAGACGATATTTTATACAACCTTTATTTTAGGCAAGTCAATATGATTCAGAAAACCGTTTCTAAACTGCATGAAGATTTGCAGTTTGATTATGGCGAGGAAATAGAGACTTTGCTTTAAGTCCTAAATAAGAAATAATTCTCTAAAAATCAAGAAGTTATATGTGCTGCTTACTGCCTGTTTTTACTAAGTCAATAAGAAATAAGTGCAAAAAATATAAAAAATGATTACATTTTTAGAAACGATTCTATTTAGGAATGAAACCTTATTTTATTTCGGGACAATCTGTTTAGTATCAGCAATAGTTTTATCTATTGCCAGTCGGTTTTCCGATTTAAAAGTCACGGGTATTAATGCCTATTATAAACCAATAAAATTTTGCTTGTCTACTGTTTTTGTAGCTTATGCAATGGCTTGGTTTACTTATGATGTGAGCGATATTGGTAATATTACGGTATTCAATTGGGTGCTGATTTTCTCTTTAGGCTTTAGTGTCTTTTACATTATTTTTCAAGCCGTAAGAGGTGAATTATCTCATTTTAATACTTCCACACCAATCTTTGCAAGTTTGTACAGTTTGATGGGGATTTCGGCAACGCTTGCAACTTTAGCGGTTGGTTACATTGGTATTTTATATTTCCAAAAAGACTTTCCTGAATTGCCAGCTTATTATGTCTGGGCGATTCGATTAGGGATTATTTTATTTGTCATTTTTGCTTTGGAAGGCTTCGTAATGGGTTCTCGTTTGACGCATACGATTGGCGGAAACGATGGGGGAAAGGGTTTACCTTTTCTAAATTGGAGTACACAATTTGGAGATCCTCGCATTCCTCATTTTATCGGGATGCACGCTTTACAAGTATTACCAATTTTAGCCTACTATGTTTTGAAAGACATCAGATTAACTTTTCTTGTCGCACTTCTTTACAGTTTTTTGGCCGTTTGGACATTAGTTTTGGCACTTCAAGGTAAATCAATCTTCAAAATAAAATCGGTTAAAAACAATGAAATAATACAATAGTTATCTCCTTTTTTTGTACAAAAAGCTCAATGATGACTTGTCTAGTCCTAAAATAAGCTTATAAAATAGAGCTATAAAACCATCATATATAATGTAAGGATTATGTTTTACATACTTAAAAAATTATATTTCGGAAGTTTTTTAGGTTATTAAGCAATGTGGAAAAGTAGGGCGTGCTGTGGGGCTTTTAGATGAAGATTATGCTAAAAAATTCGGGACGACTGAACACAAATTATCAGAAGAATTAGCCAAATTAATTGGTGCTACAAAATCCGCCTACAAATTTATTTCATGCATCCCAATGATGGTTTTTTAAGTGTAATTAGATTATTAGTTGAAGGTAAGTTAAGTTTTTATTACAATAACGCAATAGGTCAAAAGGCCTTGATGGTTAAACTAATATGATTTCTGATAAACACAAACCGATCTATAATATTCTTTTCTTACCATACATCAATTTTTAGCTGCTTATCGAAATATACCTTTGTACTTTAATTAATAGCAAATTAAAAAAAGTAACATGTTAAAGAAAATATTAGGAATTGCACCAAAGTTAGAGGTGGACGGATCTTATAGTCCTTCAAAATTGGCATTAAAATTATCAACAGCGGATACTACTGACTTTGAAGATATTTCATACACGAAATATGAAGGAAAGAAAAAGAAGGTTTTGGTAATTTTTACTGAACAGAAAAATATGACCATGCAGAATGGTAAAATGTTTTCTACCGGAAACCATCCTGTGGAGGCGTTATTACCAATGCTACATCTTAGAAATGCTGGGTTTGATTTTGATATAGCGACGCCAACTGGAAAGCCTGTCGTTTTTGAAATGTGGGCTTTTCCGAAAAAAGACGAACAGGTAAATGCGATTTATAATGAAAATAAGTCTAGTTTTGAAAAGCCAAAAAAATTAGAAGATTTTATTAATACCTCATTTACGGATGCGGCATCTTATGCAGCCGTATTTGTACCAGGTGGACATGGTGCGATGCTCGGTATTCCAGAAGACAAAAATGTTGGAAAAGTGTTGCGTTGGGCACATGAAAATGATTTGTTTACGATAACGCTTTGTCATGGACCCGGTTCGCTTTTAACAACGACTTTAGATAAGCAGCAATTTCTTTACGAAGGATACAAAATGGCTGTCTTTCCAGATTCTGTCGATAAAATGACGCCTAAGATTGGTTATTTGCCAGGACAAATGCCTTGGGGTTTGAGCGAAAAATTAAAAAGCTTAGGAGCAAATATTGTGAATACGAAGTCAGATAAAACGGTTTGTTTGGATAGAAGACTAATCACTGGTGCAAGTCCTTTAGCATCTAATGAATTAGGAAAATTAGCAGCTAATACTTTATTGAAAGCATTGAATTAAAACGATTTATAGCAATTTGTACAAATGCAGTAACTTCTAAATGAGGTTACTGCATTTTTGTAATTTCAAAAATAAAAATTTGATTTTCCACAGCATTGGTTAAATAACCCTGTTTTTTTACTAAAAATTCATCATTTCAAAAGAAATATTTTTAATATTAGAAAACGAGATTGATTCATAAAACAATAAATTAATTTCTGAATACAATAAATAATTATGACTTTTGATAAAATGAAAACGAGTAGAAATTTCGTTCAATATATTTATTTATAGCTTTAGAACAAATCATAACCAATGTATACAAACAGAAAATTTCCCTTATCGGGCATGATAAAATGGACAAGAATTGATATTTATAAATTTCTAATTATCGGCATCATTCCTGTTTTTATGTATAAAGGATTAGGATTTTATTGGCTTCATTTACCGTGGTTGCCAATTGGTGTTGTCGGAACAGCCGTTGCTTTTATTGTAAGTTTTAAGAATAATGCTTCTTACGATAGATTGTGGGAAGCAAGAAAAATTTATGGCGGTATTGTAAATGGTTCTCGGTCGTTTACCTTAATGTTGAATGATTTTATTTCTAATACACATACTAAAAATCCTTTAACGGAAGAAGAGTTATTTGAAATTAAGAAAGAAATGATCATGAGACACGTTGCTTGGATGACAAGTCTTAGACATGCACTTAGGCAACATAAACCTTGGGAAGTAAGTAAATTAGATAAGTATAACCAGAAGCATATGCTGAAAATGGAAGTCCGAGAATGGAAGTATTCGCTTGAGGAGGAATTGGATGGTTATATTACGGAATCAGAAAAGAAAGAGATTTTAAGCAAAAAGAATAAGCAAGCGGCTTGTCTGAATCTGCAATCTCGTCATTTAAAAAAGCTGATGGATGATGGCTTGATTGAAAATTTTCGACACATGGAAATGCAACGTATGCTAACAGAGTTTTTTACTTTGCAAGGTAAGGTGGAGCGAATTAAAAACTTTCCATATCCGCGACAATTTGCAACTTTAAACTATCTCTTTGTGTGGATATTTATCATACTTTTACCACTCGGTATGATGCATGAATTTAACGAAATAGGCTTGTCGGTCGTAGCTGAAATTCAAGCACATATGAAGGTACATTCAAGTCCTATACACGGAGTAGTAGAATTTGTTGGTACTTATTTCATTTGGTTTACGGTACCTTTTTCAGTGATTGTTTCCTGGATTTTTCATACGATGGAACGTATAGGGGAAACCACAGAAAATCCGTTTGAAGGAGACCTTAATGATGTTCCAATAACGACGATGTCCAGAGGGATAGAAATTGATATTCGACAAATGATTGATGATCAGCCCGAGCTTATCCCTTCACCAATTGAATCTCAGTTTGGTATTCAGTTTTAAATTATTCAAACTGAAAATACCTACAAAAAAGCGACTCCGAGCATATCGAAGTCGCTTTTTTAATTTTCACCTTTTATTTGTAATCTTATTTTAGGATTGGACAAGCAGATTATCCTTATTTTTGAAAATACTGAGGAATCAATTTTTTCAACTTTTCTAAGGTTTCTCCGACCGTCAAATCACTCATCCCGCCAGAAGCATTTGCATGCCCACCGCCGTTAAAGTGTTCTTTTGCTAAAACATTTACTGGATTTTCTGCACCTTTAGAACGGAAAGAGATTTTCATAATTCCATCTCGCTCTGTAAATACAACGGCTGCCTTCATTCCCTTTATAGACAAAAGTAAATTAGCCAAACTATCAGTATCTCCCTTTTTGTAATTATACTTCGCCAATTCTTCTTTAGATAAAGAGATAATAGCCACATTGTGGTCGTATAAAATCTCCATTTTTTCACTCATTGCATAACCTTGCAAACGCAAACGACTTTCTGTATTCGTATCATTTAATTTTTCATGAATTAAATGATGTGCTACTCCTGCTGCTAAAAGTTTAGCTAAAACCTCATGCGTACGTGGTTTTACAGAGTTGAATTTAAAACTACCGGTGTCTGTTAAAATACCTAAGTATAATGGCGTACCAATTTTTTCATCTAATAATTCTAAATGTCCAGACTGCGCTATTAAATCTACAATTAATTGAGCCGTAGAGGAAGCCGTTGTTTCAGAAATAGTTAGCGTAGGAAAATCTTCAGGACTTAAATGATGGTCTATCATAATTTTCTTACAAGTCGCTTCTTCTAATAAGGCTTGCATTGATCCTACACGGTAAGTTGCATTGTAATCCAAACAGAAAATTAAATCTGCTTTTTTCATTTGTGCGGCTACCTCTTCCGGATTTTCTTCCATTAAAATAATAGCCGTCGTATCTAGCCAGTGTAAAAAACTGGGCGCTTTGTCTGGGTGACAAACAACGGCTTTTTTACCTAATTTTTCAATAAAATGCAATAAACCTAAAGAAGAACCAACGGAGTCTCCATCTGCAGATTTGTGTGCGGTAATCACGATATGAGCAGCCGCTTGAATTTCTGCTTCAATTTGTTTGTAAATATTCATGAATTGTGTTTTGTGCTATTGCTAATCATATGACAATTGTATCTTCTTTTTAAAGCCTGCAAAGTTAAGTTTATTATTGAGAAGCGTAATAGACTTGTAAAATCAATAACTTTAGTTTTTTCCTATCAGAACGAGTTGCAAAAACGAACACTTTTTTATTGATTTTAAACAAATGGTCACATTTAAGCTCAACGTTTCGGCTATTTGAGCAGTATCTAACATCTCAAATTTAGTAGCGAAGCAGTCCAGCATCTCTAATGAAGGTAGATTCGGTTCTATGAATTAAATTATTAGTGTTACTTTTGAAAAAACGAAATATTTTTTCATCAATCTTTAGTTTATGACCTACCAAGACATGTTTGACCTTTTTTGGAAAGAGGTAACAAAAAGTGCAGAAGAAGGCCGCTTTGCGAAGTTAACTATGGCAAAGACCATTGGTAAGCCTGATTTGAGGAATATATTTCTTCGACCAGTTTATTCTGAAGATGAATTTAAGGTTTTACTTAAATTGCGCTACAGGTCTATAGAGACCGAAGATCAGGAAGACGAGCTTACGTTAGATGAGGCATTTGTGGTCTTGAAACCACATCTTAGAAAGTCTTTTTCATCTGTTCTATTATTTACCACCACAAAGGATGTTACTTTCAAAATTAATAAAAAAGGTGCTGGTAGCATTACCGAGTATCCGCCTACATTCACTGGCGTTTAGGCGTTCTGAGAGTGATGTATATTTAAATATTGGCTCGAGAGTAATCTCAAGCCAGTATTTACGCAGCGAACTTTTTCCAAGCGAAATTAAGATACAGATACTAATATTAAAGCGACCAAAGCAGGATTAAATTCACCATTTATATGGTAACTCAATGCACCGGAAGGACATTTATTAATTTGACCTTTCAACGCTTCTGTCGCTCCATTTTCCGCTTTAATCCAAGGCTTTTACACATTCTGCGGCAGGAATATATTTTGTAGGTTTCCACACGACTGCTAATTCTCCATTCGAGCATTCTTTTACGATTCCCTTTGATATAACTTTATAAATTGGTTAATATGATTGTTCCCAAACCCAAGATAGGGTATTTATTGAAGGTCCGTAAAATCAAAAAAGCGATTCCGAATATATCGAAATCGCTTTTTCATACTTTATATTTAGTATTTAATCTTTCATACGTAACAGACTATTTCTTAATTCAAACTCCGATATTCACTCGGACTACTGCCCGTTTTAGATTTAAATAACTTACTAAAATGCTGTGGATATTCAAACCCTAAATCATAGGCAACCGCACTGACTGATGAATTTGTATTTAATAATAAGGTTTTTGCTTTTTCAATAATGTAACCGTGAATATGGTCTTTCGCACTTCTTCCCGTTTCAACTTTCAATAAATCACTCAAATATCGACCGGACATATTTAATGCTTCGCCACATTGCGTAATCGTTGGTAAACCATTGTTTGTCAATTCATCCGAAGCAAAATAAGTTTCCAAATAGCTTTCAAATCGAGTGATATAATCCTTATTCAAATTCGTTCGAGTATAAAATTGTCTATCATAATATCGGCGACAATATTTCAACAAAGTTTCTAAATTAGAAATAATCAACTCTTGCGAATGTTTATCTATATTTTGGTCTAATTCTGTTTCAATCTGATTGACCAAATTCGTTAAAATCTCCTTTTCCTTATCGGAAATATGTAAGGCTTCATTAATCTCATAATCAAAAAAGGAATATTCTTTAATCATTTTCCCTAATTCAGATTGCCGAATTAAGTCCGGATGAAAAATAATACTCCAACCACCAATATCTAAGTCCTTCTCTGAATTCTCAAATGTTGTCACCTGATTTGGAGCAAGAAAAGTCAATGTTCCCTCTTCATAATCATACGAATTTCGACCATATTTGAATGTTCCTCGGATATTTCCTTTCATACCAATTAAATACAAATCACTCGTCATTTTAACGTTTGAAAAGTTAAAATCAGTCTTTGGCCATTCTCGGATAATCGTAATCAACGGATGCAATGGTTTTCCTAAACCAAAGGAATGATGTACTTCCGAAATACTTTTTGTATGAAAAAAATTGGACATATTTTTTTTTTGAATATTGGACATTCGACTTAAAGTCGAATGTCCAATCGTAAAAATCGCAAAGCATAAAATTTAAAACCTTTGCTTTCTTTGTATCAATCTTTGCAACCTTTGCGGTTTATTTTTTAATAAGAAACACCGGTCATTACTTCCGACATCTCCCAAAGTTGCTTTGCTTTCGCCTTATCTTGTGCCAACTTAGTTGATTCCACAACAACAGGATAACCTCGCATTTCCATGAATCCTTTTGGTCCGAAATAATCACCAGATGTTGCATTTTCATCAATCGCAGCTCGAAGCGTTGGTAAAGTTCCCATATCTACTTTTTGAGCGATAATATTTCCGATAAATGCTGCAATTCCTGAATGTCTGTCCAGTTCTGTTTTTGTCCAACCAGGATGTGAGGTAACGACCATTGGTGCATTAGAGTCATTTTCCAATTTTCTCGCTAATTCATAAGCAAAATATAAGTTTGCTAATTTACTATCAGAATAAGCTTTCGTCGTTGCATAATCTCTGCTTTTCCAATTAATATCTTCAAAATTAATATCGCCACTTTTATGTGCAATACTTGAAGTTGCTACAATTCGGGAATTTTTTGTCTTCTTCAATAAAGGCATTAAATGACCTGTCAAAGCAAAATGTCCTAAGTGATTCACACCCATTTGTACTTCAAAACCATCATCTGTTTTTGAAAATGGACACATCATAATTCCTGCATTATTAATTAAAATATCTAAACGATTGTAACTATTAGCAAAGGAATCCGCAAATGATTTTGCAGAATCTAAACTATTCAAATCCAATTTTTTAATATCAATTTTGGCATTTGGAAATTCAGCTTGGATTTCTTTTACAACCGCTTCTGCTTTTTTGGTATTTCTAACCGCCATCACAACGGTTGCGTTTTTACCAGCTAATACCTTAGTCGCTTCTTTTCCTAAGCCACTCGTAGCACCTGTTATAACGATTACTTTTCCAGCTTGATTTGGAATATTACTGGCATTCCATTTTGTATTTGACATAATTTTTTATTTTTTTTTAGATATTAAAGTTTCAATGTATATAACTACTGTAATAAATCAAAAAATTTTGATAATTAAAAAATTGGCAACTGGACGGGCAACTCAAAGTCGAATGTCCAGTTGCCAAGTCCAAAATTAGAAAACACTCAAAAAAAATTATCAAGAATTCTTGAGCAGTTGCACTATTCTACGTATCAATTCAAAAATAGATATGTATATTCAAAATTATAGTACGCTGGTAATCAAGATGTTTTTGATTTATTATTTTATTTTTGATTTAATAGTCTTATTTATTTCCGCTTCCTTTAAATTGATTATAAATCACAAAACCAAGAATAGCGGTTATCAATCCTCTGATACTGTCTATATAAATAGCGTCTACATTACCAAATTTAACAAATGACATCACACCAAAGATAAGGGAATATACGCCGGCAATAATCGCAACAGTCGGGCCTGATTTTTGTCCCCTATTCGTCCAAATGATACTAAAAACCATCAGAATAGCTAACATGACAAGTTGAAGCCCGATAACGACACCAAACAAATCCATATCATTTGTATGTGTGATTCCAAAGCCTGATTCTACGGCTAGTTTAAAATCCACTAACATTCCAGCACCGATAACAAATTCTAAAGCGGCTTGTATACCAACAAACACAACAAAGATACGAGTCAATATTGGTCGAGGAGCATCATTATTATTCATATTACTATTACTATTATTATTGATTTTAAATGATAATTAATTAATAATACAAAAATAGTCGAAGTAAATTCCGATGATGTAACTATTTCGCAGAAGGTTGAATACATTTCGCAGAAAAGTTATAGGTAGGGCGGTTAATGTGCTCTTTTTAGAAATCAAAAATCCGTATTTTACCAAAAACACGGCTTCTTTTTTTAACGGCTGAAAGTATTTAAAATGCTGCACCGTTTTGAACTTACTGTGCTCAAACAGAAAATTGTTCTTAACGCTTTTCCAATACTTTCAGCCTAAAATCAAAAATGCCAATCCAAAAACAACGCAATATCGAAATCATTATTTTGATGCGTTTGCCCTTATAGAAGTACGTCAAGTGTAGCAAAAAGGTTATTTGTAGAGGTCTAAATTACAAGTCGTATCGGAATATGAAAAAGGTAATTTTATAATTATAGTCTTAATCAATAAGCGTGTGATATAAACCTTTTCAAGGATATATTGTGGGATAAAAGTAAGCGTCAGTCAAGAAAATAAGATACAAAAAGAGCAAACATATCATTTTTTTTCTGCTTAAAAATACAACTTTACCGCCCTGAGTATTCGGAATGGTAAAGTTGTATTGATACAAAAAATCAGATTTTGACTTATAAAAAGGTTTGAAGTGTTTACACTTGGAAACAAATAATCTGTCCAATTTTACGTACTTTTTTTGTGTTATCTGTAAGATTATTTTGGTCAATAGGCAACTTTACTAATTTCCTGCAACCTTATGCGAAATATCCATTCCACTTAAAATAGACTCCAGAATTGAATCATCTTTAGCATTATAACCCTGCTTAATATCGATATCATATATCTTTCCGAAAGTATTCCAGTAACCCGCTGTAAATCCACCTTTTAACTCTTTAACGATTTCATACATTGGAGAATCTAACTCTCTTTCAATCATTTTAATTAAAATCCTACCTTGAGTACGAGTTAATTTTTTCAAAGGAGATTTGAATTTATCTTCTAACTCTTTTTGTAAATGTTTAATCTGTTTCTTACGATTACGTCTTTTTAAGTCTTTTGTCGCGGCTTCTAATTCTCTAAATACTCGAACGGCCTCCACGGCATAAGGATAAACCTGATTCGCATGATACTTCATACGAAGATAATGACGACGTTCTTTACTGCTTTTAAACTTCTTTATAGAAACTATTGACACATCCTTTAACTCAGCGACTATAATCGTATCCCCAGCTTCTGTAATCATGGCAGTAACGACTTGACCACTGATTTCGGTTTTGAATGATTGTTGCTTTTGTGCGAAAGCACGGAATGCAAAAATAGTTAGTATAAGTAAAAGAGTTCCCTTTTTCATAGTTAGTTTTTGAGTGTGCCTGACTTAATGGTCAAATTGATGTTTCGATAATTCTGGTATGCCAAAAGTTATTCCAAGTAACTATATCGTAACTTTATTGATTGTAAATCAGTAAGTTATCATCTTGACGGAATATATATATCTTACTAAATTTTCTATAATTAGCCATAAAAATACGAAATTTATACAATATCTTGGACGAATATAACGAATAAAGTGACTTCAATAAATGTTAAGATTTCAGTACTTTTGCGTTAATTAAATTATTGATAATCAATAAGTAACTATAAAATGTGATTTTTGCACTTCATATTATATTGATTGGATTATATTTTGTTTTCAAACTGTTAATACATACAAAAGATGACCAAAAAGCTGTTTTTCATTTGCTTATCAATTTTCACTTTTGGAAGTTGTTTAACACCTGATAATGTAAAATTAGACGATGTAGAGAAAAATGCTCGAATAAGGACATTAGCAGCCACAGAAATAAAAAAGTTAGAACCGTTATTCGAAATTAGTTGTGATGCGAATTTTGATAAACTAGTCGATCGAGCAGTCGATTCATTGGTAAATGTGTATTTGGATTCTACGAGATACGATTATTGATAGATTTTAAGGTTTTAAGGTTTATTGCAATCCCGAAATATCGTAGAACCGAAATACCCTCAAATTACGAAAAAATGAAATTACAATATATTATTATAAGCTTACTTTTGCTAACGGCCTGTGTTCAGGGTGAGCCGGAATTAAACAAGCGACAAGCTCGGCAAATTCGGCAAATGGTTGAATTTAAAGTCGATTCTTTCAAAAAAGTGCAGTATGCGATTTGTTATGAAACGGTTTTGAAAACGGCCAAACCAAAAGCCGATTCGGTAATTATGAGTTTCCAAATAGATGCTCAAATTGATACATTAAATCGGCCAGAAAAACCAAATCGGCCAGAAAAACCAGAAGTTGAAATCCCATTTTTTGAAGATTGATTTTAAGTAATACGAAGCCTAATTCGTGGGTAGATAGCCTCTAGCTTGATGAAAAAGAACGTCCAAATGAAACAAGTTTTCCTCCTTTTTTTTGTAATAATTTCGCTTTCCGCAAATGCTCAAACGCATAAGGCATTTGTGAAAGCTGGTGATAATGCGTTAGCTCAAGACCAACATTACGATGCGTATAACCATTTTAGGATGGCGATGAAAATTGATTCGATAGACGTACAACTTTGGGGAAAATTGGCGAAAGCCGCTTATGGATTTAATTTATTTGAAACGGCAGATTATTATTACCAAAAAATAGAAAAAGAAGGAAAGTCAAAAGAAATTTATGGTTTCGGCGAAAACTGGTTGAAAACTAAAATCGCTTTAGGAAATTATGAAGCTGCTCAAAATATAGCCTCACAATATAAAGTTTCTAAAGCCAATAAAATGCTCAATATTGCGATTCAGCTCAAAAAAAAGCCTATCAAAATTGATATCCAGCATCTACCCAAAAATATCAATACGGCTTATTCAGATTTTGCTGCACAAAGGGTAGGAGAGGACTTATATTATTCCTCTTATCGCTTTAAAGTTACCAATGAACAAAATCAAAAGATGTACACTTCTAAATTGGTTGTTTCAAAAAAAGGAAGTAGAGGTTTGCCAATAAAAGACCGATTTAATACGAAAGGAAAAAGTATCGCAAATGCCTTTTGGCAAGACGAAAATACCGTTTATTACACCATTTGTGAATCCATAAACGAAAAGCAACAATGTGCAATTTACGTTCGCAAAAGGGAAAAAGGAAAATGGAAAACAGCCCAAAAATTAAATCCGAAAATTAACAAAGAATTGTTCACTTCTACGCATCCAAATATCGCTTTTGATTCTTTAGCTAATAAAACCTATTTGTATTTCGTATCGAATAGAAGTGGTAAAATGACGATTTGGAGAAGTGAATTACTGAAAAGTGGAAAGTGGAAATCACCCACCAAACAGCAGTTTTTGGACGATAGAACCGCTACGGAAAATGTGACGCCTTTTTTTGATAATAAGACCCAAACACTTTATTTTTCTTCGGATAAAAATGGCGGATTGGGCAACTTAGATATTTATAAAATCAAACGAAAAAAGGGCGGTTGGTCAAAAGTCGAAAACGCAGGATTTCCATTAAATGGAAGTTATAATGACGTATATTTTCGTTTAAATAACGACAGCAAAACTGGCTATTTTTCCTCCAATAGAAAAGGCAGTTTGAGCTTAACAAAAGGTGCTTGCTGTTATGATATTTACGCTTTTGAACTCGGCGACAGCACACCAGAAAAACCAATTCAACCAACAAAACCAGAAAATCCGCCAGTCGCAATCACCGAAGTTCCAGAAATGCCAATAAGACCATCTGAACCAATTACCATAACAGAAATTCCAATACAACCAAAAGAACCCTTAACGCCTTTGGAAGAGTTAAGTCAATTTTTGCCATTAGCCTTATATTTTCACAATGACGAACCAAATCCAAAAACTTGGAAAACGACGACAACCATAGATTATAGCACATCTTACCGAAGTTATTACACTCGAAAAAACGAATATATTCGAGCATTTACGGAGTCATTATCCGAAACGAAAAAGATAACTTATACGGATGATTTGAATTACTTTTTTGATAAAAAAGTCAAAGAGGGGTATGACAATTTAGACGCATTCTCTGCTGTTTTACTCAAACACTTACAAGCCGGCGAAACCATAGAAATTGTCCTCAAAGGTTTCGCTTCGCCAAGAGCCAAAAGCGATTATAACCTCAATCTTTCCAAACGACGTGTCGGCTGCGTTCGCAATTATTTCCGTACTTATCAGGGTGACACTTTTCAAAAGTATCTAAATAATGGTCAATTAAAAATTTTCACTTCTCCTTTCGGTGAAACGAAAGCGGCAACTTCGGTGAGTGACGAGCTTGACGATAAACGGAACTCGGTTTATAGCGTAGGTGCAGCTGAGGAGCGGAGGGTAGAGATTTTGGAGGTTCGGTAAGCTTTATTTAATAAGTAGAAAGTTGTACGACAAACCCTCCATCTAAAAAATCTAAAATCTTTCCGTCTTCCAATTCATTATCAGAAACCAAACATTTCGGACAATTCTTGTGTCCCACAATCATTCTCACGACCTTACCATTCTGTGTAAAAGACAAACCAAATTGTCCGATAAAAGGGCAAGTTCGAGCCATTTTATCCGTATAGTTTTCGGAGTTCGTAACAAAGGATTTGATGTTGATTTGTTGAGAATCGGTAAGGGTAATTTGATTGAAAATTTGATAATCTAAAAGATACGTTTCGTTGGCATTTTGTTCTTCGGGAGCAGTCGCAAATTCATCAATGACGAACAACTGAACGGTTTCATATTTTGCTATGTTTTTGAACATCTTTTTGGTACTTTTGGTGCAAGCGAAAAGTAAAGTTAAGGTGAATAAGGCAAGTAAAAATGGTTTCATTTTTTAGTATCTTAATATTAGAAGTTTAGTTGTATTAGAAACCGTGTCGGTTTTCAAAACCGACACGGTTTAATATAGAAACTACTTCACGTCTGAATAATATTTTCCATTTTGTGCAGAGCAATTTCTACACATATTCGTTTTATTTTTGGCACTTTTAATCGTGCTATTTAAAATGTCAGACCAATTCGGAACGCCATTATTTAAGTAACTGCCTTCCTCTCTCAAAGCCTGCATAAAGCTCACCGTATAAAATCCGCCGATAGAACTATTTACCCAAGAATATTCGCCTGGACTTGCGGCACAAGATAAGATATCGCCTTTTGTTTCTAAGAATAATTTTTGGAGTTTCACCGCATTATAAATATTTTTAGATTGCATTTGCATATACGGGCTATTGTTGACTTTATTG
>CAWVWD010000040.1:0-15163 GCA_963933585.1 uncultured Saprospiraceae bacterium | reverse complement strand
AACGCTAAAATTATAACTGCGAGTAGTAAAAATGTATATTTCATTAAAAAAATGTGTTGATGTGTTATCGTGTTGATGTGTTGATATTGTACCAAACATCAACACATCAACACGATAACACTAAAACCCTACAACTTGTAATTGATTATTGTTTTTTGCTATAAATATTCGATTTCCAATACGTTGAAAATCTCGAATTTCACCCTTAACGAAAAATCCAGAATTCGTTGTTTTTATACTTTTGAAACGCCCCTTTCCATTTCCTTTCAAAAACAAACCATGCGAACCATCATAACTTCCAACTTCCGGCTTTGCTCGATGAAAATTTCCACCTAACAAAATATCTTGATTGCCATCCTTATCAAAATCAAAAATTTCAATCGCATAAACCGGTGCGAACTGTGCTTCAATTGGCAAAGCATGGAACTTGAATTTTCCATTGTCATTGATGAAAATACCAGTTTGCATCTGATTGGATTCTAAAACCACGGAATTTGCTAACTGCTCTTTTGTGAAAATATCGTTGATCGTTTGTAATTTATAATCTTCAAATTTTAAATATCGCTTTTTCAAACTCGGCAATGACATGACCAAATCTTGTCGCAATGCAAATGGATAAGTGGTGTCCGTATTAAAAGCGCAAAGAATCTGTTCCGCCATCCTATTTTGGTCAAAGTCATTGATAAACATCGTGACGGGATAATCTTCATAAGCTTTGAATCGAGTATTTAAACCATGATTTCCAACTACAAAATCCATATCGCCATCGCCATCTAAATCAGCAATTTCAATTGCATTCCACCAACCATTGGAATTAGGAATTAGGAATTTAGGATTAGAAATAAACTTTCCGTTTTTATTTTCAAGAATCGTAATCGGCATCCAATCCCCAACGATGATTAAATCTGCATCATTATCATGATCAATATCTTCCCAACGAGCATCGGTTATCATTCCAATTCCCGTCAAATTCGGGGCAATTTTATCAGTCACATTGGTAAAGAATCCTTTTCCGTTATTTTCTAATAAATAACCATTTGTTGGAACGCCATATAAACCTTGACGCAATCTCAAACCAACAAATAAATCCATATCGCCATCTGAATCAAAGTCATTTGCCTTTACGCAAGAAGAACTTTCAAAGCGGTCATTTGGCAAAACCTGCGGACTAACTTTGAAATTTCCACGTCCGTCATTGAAATATAAACGGTCTTTCAAACCACTTGAAGCACTCGATAATTCATTCGTTCCACTTGCGACATACAAGTCAAAATCTCCATCTCCATCTGCATCAAAAAACTCGGCTCCAACATCTTCTCCTTCCTTATTTTTTTCAAAATCTGGAATTGATTTTGCAATAAAATTATTTCCTTTTTGAATAAATATTTGACCACTTTGACCCCTTGCTCCACCAATATAAAAATCTTCTTTTCCGTCCCCATTTACATCTGCGACAGCGAGTTTTGGTCCTTCCGTAGAAATCATGTGATAGATTAATCGCTCTTTATTGAAATCCGAATAATCATTTTCAATATGCGTAAACGGTAAATCGGTTACGGCTGAAAACACTTTACTTTTTGCTTTCGCAAAATGGTAGTTTGTGGCGTTGCTTTTTGCTTGTTGTAGAATCAAAGTCTGATTCGTTGCCACATTTGCCATAACCGTATAAGTATCATTCATCCAACGAATGACAACCGTATCCACCGTTTTATATTGGCTTAAGCCAAAATGTAATTTGTAATCTACCGAAGATTGAAAACCACGATGTGGGGCTAATTCTTGATAAAAAATCTGTCCATCATGAATGATACTTACCTGTGTTCCAATACCGAATGAATTCATGCCTTTCGCCTCAAATTCAAAGCTCAAAAATCGATTTTCAGGATGAAGTGTTTCTGCATTGTTACGATAAATGCTTGCTGGCATATTGACATTATTTACCACCAAATCTAAATCGCCATCGTTATCTAAATCTGCGTAAGCCGAACCATTTGAGAAAGTCGGTTCGCCTAATCCCCATTCTTCCGCTTTGTTTTCAAAATTTAAATTTCCATCATTGACAAATAAATAATTCGGTAAAGGATTTGAAGGTATTGCATCCATCATTTTGGTAATAACCTGCTTATTTCCCTTTCTAATTTCTTGATTCATCTTAACGGGATTGAAGAAATTGACATAATCTTGGTTCATTAAATCCTTGTAAATTCCATTTGCTACAAAGATTTCCTTCAATCCATTATTATCAAAATCTGCCATTAAAGCGCCCCAGCTCCAATCCGTTGCATGAACATTTGCCAATCGCCCAATTTCGTCAAAATCTACTTTTGGAATAGAATCTGAATAATCGGTAACTCCAGTGTTGAGTTGTAACACATTACGGACAAACTGATGGTGATAACCATTTTTTACCATTCGCTGGTAGGTTTCCCAGGAATCAAAAGTCATTGTTGTTTTGAGTCGAGCTTCGTCCCGAGGCATCATATCCGTTACGAAAATCTCCGGAAAGCCATCATTCGTTAAATCCGCCATATCCGCTCCCATTGAGCTTTTGCTCAATTCTCGAATATGACTTGGTAAACCTTCTTTGAAGGTACCATCGTGTTGATTGATATATAAATAATCACGTTCAAAAAAGTCATTGGAAACAAAAATATCTTGCCATCCATCCCGATTTATGTCACCAATCGTGACACCTAAACCAAAGCCAATCGCACTTGTATAGATCCCGGCTTCTTGACTTACGTCAACGAATTTTTTGCCATTTTCATTTCGGTATAATTTATTTCCACCCAATGAATCCGGTCGCTCTCTTAGTCCATCGACTAAGTCATAATTCCCCACAGAACGCAAAGAATTATTCAATAGATAACAATCTAAATCACCATCTTTATCGTAATCAAAAAAGGCTGCATGAGAAGATAATCCTAAATCATTAATACCATATTCTTTGGCTTTTTCCGTAAAAGTCACCAAGCCATTTTCGTCTGCTCCATTGTTAATAAACAGTTCGTTATTACGGTTTTCTCCTTCCGGATTTCCGGATTTGCAAACATAAATATCTAACCATCCGTCACCATTTACATCGACCATACTCGCACCAGACGACCAGACATTACGGGAAGCGACATGGGCACTTTTCGTAATGTCTTTAAATTGGAGTTCGCCTTGATTCAGGTAGAGTTTATTATCTTTTTGATTGCCACAAAAGTAGATATCTGCGAAGCCATCATTATTCACATCACCAACGGCGACACCGCCACCATTATAGAAATTTTTGTATAAATAGGCGTTGAAAGATTCGGTGTGTTTTAAGTCATTGCTAAAGGTAATTCCTGTTTGATCTGAAGGAATCGAGGAGAATAATTTGTCAGAATTAACGTCATTACTTTGGCAAGCAACGATTAAAATCGAGCAGATAAAAAATATATAATTTGGTTTCAACATTTTGGTTTTGATAAAGTAATTATCCGTAAAATCGATGTGCAAATTTACAAAATTTATAACGTTTAGTGAAGTATAAATTAGGATAAAGAGAAGGGTCAAACACTCCAAAAGCCTTTGATTCTTTGTATATTTCTTAAATAAGAAAGCAAGCACCTCCGAAGAAGTAACTTGCTTTCTTTTTATTAAAAAACCTTATGAAACTAAGTTAAATCTTAGTAACCAGGATTTTGTACTAAATTCGGATTTGCACCCATTTGTTCCGCAGGGATAGGGAAAATCTCTAAGTTTGCGTTTGAATGTGCATCTTTAAAGTTCCAAGCTTCACCCCATTTTCCATGACGGACTAAATCAGGGCGACGAGTACCTTCAAAGAATAACTCACGACCACGCTCCGCCAATAAATCATCCATAGACATTGTACCAAAATCACTCATACCCGCACGTAAACGTACTTGATTCGTTAATGTCAACGCCGCAGCATCGTTACCTAAACGTTTTTCACATTCAGCAGCATCTAACAAGATACCGGAATAACGAAATAATACGAAGTCATTACTCATGTTAGCGGTTGCACCTGCAGCAAACTCATATTTACCAATACGAGCACCTGCTTGACGGAATGCAGCTGGCTCTAATTCATTTAGAGCAGGCATAAATGTCAAGTCAGCACCATCTGGATCTGCTGGTTCAGCCGAACCATCTTGTAAACGAGCACCTGCAGCATCATACTGTGCACCTGCCACGAAGTTACCTCTTACTGTTTGATCACCCGACACACCTTTACGTTTATCTGTATCATCATAAGAATTATAGAAGTCAGATAAAGAACAGTATCCATTCCAAGGCTGTTCCGTTAAACCGAACGTAGCTTGACTTGAATAATGTAAAGTCATGTGAGCAAGGTTAAAACCTTGAGCTTGTGACTGATCATAAGGTACAACTAAGATATTCTCATTAGAACCAGAGTTTTCTTCATCAAAGTTTACGAAGTAATCAGACTCTAAGCTGTATAAGTTAGCGTTGATAATTTCGTTAGCACCATCTAACGCTGCTTGATATTGAGCATTACCAGTATAAACCTCTGCATTCAAATACAAACGAACCTGTAATGCTTTACCTGCCCAGTAATTGAAACGAGCATAAGTAGATGCATCTTTAGATTGTGTTAATAAAGGTACATTAGTTTCTAATTCAGATTGAATAAAATCATACACCTCTTGACGAGAATTATTAGTAGGATTTTGAGGTGCATCAGAGAAAGAAGTTACTAAAGGTACGTTACCATAAAGGTCCAATAACCAGTAGTAAAAGTATGCACGTAAAGTTTTCACTTCTGCAGTAAATGCAGCAGCATCTTCCGCAGCAACTTTACCATCTGCAACTAAAGCTTCAAATAGCTCAATTACACGATTACAGTTAGAAATACCACCGTAAAGGTTTACCCAGCCATTTTTTACAGACTCTTCTGAATCTGTATATTCATGACGGTGTACACGTAACCATTGACCACCATCGAACCAATCCGCACCACGGTGAGGAATAGCCGCCTCATCAGTAGATACTTCATTTAAAGAGTAGTAACTATTGTGATTACCAACACCGTATAAGCTGGTGTAAGTTGCACCAAGAGCAGAAATAAACTGCGCTTCGGTTGTAGGGAAGTTATCAGCAGTTAGCTCTGAAAAAACTTCCTCTTCCAAGTCTGTACAAGCAGTAAAAACTACTACTAACAAGCTTAAAATCAAATATTTATTCCAAGTTTTCATAATATATATTTTATGATTTAATAATCTAACACGATTAGATTATTAGATTTTTCTAAATCGCTTAAATCTATTCAAATTTAAGAGTACTGTGAACCTTCTAAAATAAAATGATTTTCTTAGAAATCTAAGTTTAAACCAAAAGTGATAGAACGAGTCGTGAAGTACTGACTACGACGGTCAATACCTGGCGCAAGCGGATCATTTCTGAATGAACTATTACCATTATCAGTGGCACCTGTATCGTTATAACGAGGTTGAGGATCAGCACCTGTATAGTTGGTAACCCATAATAAGTTACGACCAGTCAAGTAAACACGAGCAGCTGTTACACCACTTCCCTCTGGAGCTGTGAAACGGTATCCTACTGTCAAATTATCCAATACCATGTAAGAAGCATCTTCTACATAGTGTGAAGAGAACTGAGAAGCAGCCGTTAAGTTTTGATCGTAATAATCCGTTTTAACGATATTTTCCATCGTTCTTGAGTTTGTATTAGGCTCATAGAAAGTACGGTACATATTCGCTAAATCATGTCCAAAGTCACCACGTAAGAAGAAACTTAAATCAAAATCATTATAAGTAAATCCGTTAGCGAAACCTAAAGAGAAAGATGGTAAACCATTACCAATAACAGATTTGTCAGGAGAGTTTCCTGGAGACGCATCAACTGTACCGTCACCATCAATATCTGCAAAGATGAAATTACCATTATCATCAACACCTTCATAAGTTAATCCCCAAATTTGACCGACAGGCTGACCAGCAATCACTGCAATCATAGGATCATTATTCAAGCCAGGAGCACCTGGAGATGTTTCGAAATCAAATGCAGGAGCATCAGATGAGAAGAATACATATTGAGATCCTTCTGGAGCTTCTACTTTGTTCAATACTGTATTGTAAGTACCGAAAGTCAAGGTTGGACTCCATGTAAATGATTTATCATCACTTTCCATATTGTAGCTTAATGTCAATTCAACACCAGCATTTTGTAATTCAACATCATCTAAGTTTGCCCAGGTTCTATCTGCTTGATTAGTAGATGCATCTACGGCAACATTATATAATAAATCAGATGTTACACGATTATAATAATCGAATGTACCTGTTAATTTATAATTTAATAAAGCAAAATCGATACCTGCGTTAAACTCACCTTTCGTTTCCCAACGTAAATCAGGATTTGAATTTTGAGCAGGACTGTAAGCAGGCACATAACCACCATTATAGTAGAATGCACTGTTTGTACCAAAACGTAATTGTGATAAATAACTTTGTCCTGGTAAAGAACCCGTTACGCCATATCCAACCCGTAATTTCAAGTTATCAACTGCTTCTGCGTCAAATAAGTTAGATAAAGTAACACCTGCACTTGCAGCTGGGAAGTTACCCCATTTGTTACCTGTACCAAAACGAGAAGAACCTTCACGACGTATTGACGCACTTAAGAAGTAAGTGTCATCCATATTGTAATTTAAACGACCAAAGAAACCGATTACACGGTTACTATTTTTGCCACCATAAACAGTCGCTAAACCATTAGGAATATCTTGAGCCGTTCCAATAGCATCGAACCCTAAATCGTTAGTAATGAAATCACCAGCTTCGATACCGAAGTTTTCATAGAAGTTTTCATTAAAAGAATAACCTGCCAATAAACTAAAGCTTGAACTACCAATCTCTTTGTTATAATTAGCGGTCAACTCAAATAAATTAGACGTAATGTCTTCTGAACTTCTATTCGCTAAACCATTTCTACCTACACCTCTGAAGTAAGCATCATTTCTATAAAATTGTCCATAAACGTTGTTTTGCTTTTGTCTTGACACAAATGCAGCAACATCTAAACCGTCCATAATATTATAATTAGCTTTACCACTAATCAATAATGTTTTCAAGTTACCAAGGTTTGTACCTTGATTAGCAATAGCAGCAGGATTGAAATAATCAAAATTTACTGCTTGATAGTAACCACCCCATGTATCACTATTTATATTATTTGCATCAAAGTTTACAGGTGCAGTAGGATTATATAGTGTTGCATAGCGTAAAGATTCTGTAAAACCGAAGCTTGCATCTTTATCTGTAGCAGCAACTGTCAAATTGAAAGTCAATTTATCATTTAATGCTTTCTGAGACAAGTTCAAACGACCGTTTAATTGTTGGAAACCACTTCCCAACATTACACCTTGTGCATCACGGTAATTGAAAGATGCACGGTAAGTTGTCTTACCCATTCCACCCGAAAGAGAAACATTGTGTACGTGTGTTAAACCTGGACGAGTCACTTCGTCTAACCAGTTAGTAGAAGCCCCTCTATCGTCCGCAGTAATGCTTGGATTTAAACTTCTAAACTCAGTGGCATCTGTAGTCGAAATTGTTCTATCAACAGTTTCATTTGTGATGTAACCATTGTAAGTAACAGTTGTTTTTCCAGCACGTCCTTTTTTAGTGGTAATTAAGATAACCCCTGCAGAAGCACGAGTACCATAAATCGCAGCCGCAGAACCATCTTTTAATACATCAATTGACTCAATATCATTAGGGTCAACTGAGTTTAATGTACCACCAATCACACCATCAATAACTATTAAAGGTTGTGTATTAGCACCAAAAGAAGACAATCCACGTAAACGAATAGTTGATGAACCATTCGGGTCACCACCTGGTGTTGTGATTGATAAACCGGCAACTTTCCCTTGTACTAATTGTATAGGGTCTTGAACGTTACCTTGGTTAAAATCTTCTGATTTTACAGAAGTTACGGCACTTGTAACTTCTTTACGTGTTTGAGTACCGTAACCTATCACGACAACTTCGTCAATGAGGGCTACATCATCACTCATTTCTAAATCTATTACATTAGACGCACTCAAAGCAACTTCTTGAGTCGCATAGCCAATGTAAGAGAATAATAAGGCGTCAGAACCTTCTGGTACGTTGATTGAATACTTACCATCAAGGTCAGTAGTCGTACCAATAGTCGTTCCTTTAACCTGTACGGTTGCACTAATTACAGCGTCGCCACGATCATCTGTAACGGTACCAGTAATTGTGCGTTGTGCCATTGCATAGCTTGAAAAGCCTAGCATCAACGCTAGCAACAGGCACTTTGACAACAAATTGTTAATCTTGATTCTCATAAAAATTAATTTGGTCCAGGTAAAAAATATACCATAATAAAAAATAAAAAATGCCTTTAATTTAAAAAGCACTATTATGAATATGTCACTGTTAATAGTGACTTATCATCAATGAGGGGAAGCTATGTTCTATAGTTAAATGACTATTAACACATTTTTAGTATAAAATAACTCTTGAGTGTAGTTTTACCAAATTTAATTTGTTTGAATTCTCTGGCTTTGAAGAAGTATAAGACTTTTGAAAATTCACAAAATATAGTAATACTAAAGTTTTTTTTCAATCTTGGGAATCAAAATTTTTAGATTGAAATTTATTAGTATTATTAATTTAATTTGGTTAAAACTCTTTTTGATTGTATTATTTTTTGTGTGTTACGATAACACTAAGACAAAAGTATACAATTTTTCTAACTTTTTGATAAAATACACTCATAACTTTCAAATAATGATGAGGATATTTGATAATTAATTAACTATTTAACATATTATCCTAATGTTAAATTTTTATATAAAAATAATGATTGAATACGCATGTTAATCTACATAGAAAAACAATAAGAAAAGACTGAATTATTTTCTTTTTCATAGAAATGAATTTCTTTTTGTAAAAGATTTCAATCACTAAAAATATGCTGTAATGCAAGAAATACAAACGCTCATAGATAAGGCGAAAGCTATCTTAAATCATAACTTCACAGGTGAGTTTACAAAACCTGCACCTTCTCTTTATCCACATCAATGGAATTGGGATGCTGGTTTTATCGCAATTGGTTACGCACATTTCGATACACAACGGGCTTTGGACGAATTGAATATTTTGTTTAAAGGACAGTGGCGAACTGGAATGTTGCCACAAATCGTTTTTCGGAAAGAACCAAACGCCAAATACTTTCCTGGTGCAGATTTTTGGCAATCAAATCTTTCTCCAAATGCTCCGAAAGATACGGCCACATCAGGAATAACGATGCCGCCAGTTCATGGTTTTGCATTACATCGAATTATGGAATTGGCAGAAAATATGGAAGCCATAAAACCTCAAATTCAGAATCTATATAATAAGGTGTATCGACTACACGAGTATTTATATAATTATCGGGATCCGAATCAAGAAGGCTTGCCTTACATTCGTCATCCGTGGGCTTCCGGCACAGATAATTCGCCGACTTGGGACGGAATCATCAATCGGATTGATTTTGATAATTTGGAAATATCCAATTACGAACGACAAGATTTAAATAGTGAAAACGTCAATTTTAGACCTACGAAGCGTGATTATGATTTTTATGTCCATCTTTTGGATATTTATAAAAAGCATCGTTACGATGATAAAGCCATTGAGGAAGAATGTCCATTTTTAGTTCAAGATCCATTGTTCATCGGTATTTTGAATCAGTCGAATGAGTGTTTGATTAAAATTGGAAATTATTTAAAGGAAGATGTGTCGCAGTTGGAAAGTTGGTTAAAACAGACGAAAAAGTCAATGAATGAAAAACTGTGGGACGAAAATCGAGGTGTTTATAATTCTTACGATTTGCGTAATAATGAAATCATTCCAACTTACACTTCTTCGGCTTTAATGCCAATATTTGGTAATATTTCAACGAAAAGACAAGCTGCAAAAATTGTAGAAACACTAAAAAGTGAACGGTTCAGCGGGACGTCAGAAAACCCTGCTCGGTGGTGTTCTACATATGATTTGACTCGTTCGGATTTGAATCCTCAAAAATATTGGCGTGGACCAATTTGGATAAACATGAATTGGCTTTTGTACAACGGTTTGAAGCAATACGGTTATTTAGTGGAAGCGGAACAAGTCAAGAATGATGCGTTGCATTATTTAGAAAACTATGGTTTTATTGAATATTTTAATCCGTTCAAAAAGCAGGAAGGAAGAGTTGGATACGGAACGGACAATTTTTCGTGGTCGGCAGCTTTGTGTATTGATTTTTTGAATGAATAGACTCTTAAACCAGGCGAACCAAAAATTAGTGTTCTCCAATCAAAACAATCAAAATCAAAACTAATATGAATACTTTAGATCTTATTATTATTATCGTTTACGCTGCGTCGATGCTCGGTTTAGGTTACTTTTTTAAAGAGCAAAAGAGTACGGAAGATTATTTTTTAGGTGGAAAAAGTTTCGGTTGGTTCGAACTTGGACTTTCCACGATGGCTTCCCAACTTTCGGCCGTTAGTTTTATTTCCGCAGCAGCTTTTGTTGGCTTACGTCCTGGCGGCGGAATGCAATGGTTGACCTTTGAATTTGCAGTTCCATTGGCGATGATTTTCTTAATTATAGTACTGATTCCACCTTTGTACAAGTCTGGTGTGGTGAGTATTTATGCTTTTTTGGAAAAGCGTTTTGGACGTTCGACACGAGTTTTAGTGAGTCTGGTTTTTCAATTTAGTCGAGCGTTTGCCACGGGAATTATGATTTATACGATGGCATTAGTTTTGGCAGCTGTGATGGATATTCCAATGTGGCAAACAATATTAGTAACTGGAATCATTACGATTATTTATTCTTATCAAGGTGGTATGAAAGCGGTCGTTTGGGGAGATACGATTCAAATGTTTATTCTTTTTGGCGGAATCGTGATTTGTATCTTTTATGGTTTGAATGAGTTGGGTGGCTGGAGTGAATTCGTTGGACAGCTTGATCGTGATCGGTTGAATGTGATGGATATGAATTGGGGATTATCGAAAGGAGAAGAATTTGGTGTCTTGCCGATGATTTTGGGTGGATTTTTCTTATACACTTCTTATTATGGCTGTGACCAAAGTCAAGCGCAGCGATCTCTCTCAGGTAAAAGCTTGAAGGAAGTTCAACGTGCTTTATTGTTTAATGGTTTATTCCGTTTTCCGGTGACTCTGACGTATTGTATTATGGGTTTGGTAGTTGGAACTTTGGCATTTTCGGATGCAGAATTCATGGCAAAAATTCCTGCGGAACGTCCGGATTTTATGATTCCAGTTTTTATTGTTGAAAAATTACCACATGGAATTATTGGTTTGTTGCTTGTCGCAATATTAGCAGCGGCAATGTCGTCACTGAGTTCTGCGATTAATTCGTTGAGTGCGGCAACGGTTGAGGATTTATTGAATAATTCTGATACGGAAATTAGCGAGGAGAAGAAGTTGAAACAATCCAAAATGATGACTTTATTTTGGGGCGTTGTTTGTTTAGGTTTGGCGTTTGTAGCTGGTGATATTGCAAAAACCGTGATTGAAGCGATTAATAAAGTCGGTTCTGCATTCTATGGACCAATTTTAACGACTTTCGTATTGGCAATTTTTTCTAAAAAAATCACAACAACGGGTATTAATATTGGTATTTTATCTGGTGTTGCGTTTAATGTTTTCTTATGGTTGGGAACGGATGTATTTTGGATTTGGATGAATTTAACTGGAGTGTTGGTCACTTTAATCGTTGCGTTTTTGGTGAGTTATTTAGTGGCAGATAAATCTTTAACAACGTTTGCGAATAGGAGTGAGTTCGTCGAAAACCCTAAAAATGTTCGAACAGAAATCGTATTATTGTTAGGCTTTTTTGTTTTGTTATTAGTAATTAGTGCAAGTTTGGGAAATCTTTTTTAAGCCTATGTTTAAATAGATATTGATTCTAATGGTTGGTATCATCATGGTTATTTTATTTTCAAGAAATAAACTTGTTAAGGCAAAAACTAAAAAACCGTGTCGATTTCAAAAATCGACACGGTTTAATAAATTAGACTTGTTAGCCTACTAAAATCAGTATTTTGATGAATTCACAAATGTCTAATATTTCAAGTCTAGAAGCAAAGCAGTCTAATATCTCAATTGATTATCAATTATTCCTATTCACTTCTCGCCAAGTTCCATTTCCATTAGAAATTAGCGTTAAAGAGCTATTCGCCACCGCTGTAAAGCCGCCTTTTAAAATCAAATAACCACCGCTCGTAACATTTGTTCCTGTTATATTGAATAAGAGTGTAATCACAGTTCCTTTTGGAACCCGATTGGCTGACAAGTGATTGATTCGTGTAACAGTTGAATTATTGGTAATTTCAAAATAGTTGGCAGACAGTGGTAAAGTCAAAAATCCATTTGAAGGCGTGGTGACCATTGCCATTGCGTGTGTCAATTGTCCGACTAATGTTCCACCGGAAGTAGAAAGCGGTGCTTCATCCAACGTTGGTAATTGATTACCAAAAACAAGTGTTGGCGTACTTACATAAATTTCGATAGTACCTCCCGTTGTATTATTCACCTCAAATCGAAATTGAGATTGTGCATTCCGATTTACCTGTGCATTCATACCCACGAATTCCCATTGGCCACTTCCAGAATGTGCAGCGGAAGCTGCCCAACCTAAAGGAGCATTTGTCGCGGTATAAGCAATATTTGGATGTGTTGATTTGACATGAAAACCAAAATTTACCTGGTCAAATAAGGCCAATTCTTTTATTGCTGGACGAGCAAAAACATTTGGTTCTAATTTCATAATGACACCAGCAGGAATCGTTAATTTTAAAACATTGTGAGCACCCGTTAACTCTGGCGACAAAACGGATACAGAAACACCGTTCCCTACAATATCCCAATCCGAAATACTCGTCCCGTTTGGAGTGAAAAATACAGCGTTTTTAAATTTATTGGTACTTGAATTACGATAAGCAATCGCTTTTCCGCTTGGCATATTAATAAAATTATTGCCTTTATCAATCGTTAAACCGCCAGCGTAAACGCCGGTAATTACAGAATTTCGAGTACCTTCATTGAAGAAAATCAATGGTATTCCGGCCGCTTGTGTGTTACCTTCTATTCTAATTTCGTGACCGTTTAATTGTCCACTATTTACGTATAAATGTCCGTAAGTCGTACTTGGAGGTTCAACGACAACACTTGTAAAAGCATTATTATTGCCACCATCTACCAAAATTCCGTAATCAAATCCGCCACCAGAGATTTGGCAAGATTCCCAACTATTAGAATTCACAAAACCATTATTCGTTTGGATGATGTGGAAACCAATTTTACCATGACGCACTCGAATATTAGTGAATTTTGCGTAAGCAACACCGCCCTTATTCTTCGCTTCGACCTTTAACGCTGTTCCGCTAATGAATCCGCTAATTAATAAATTTTCAAGGTGTACATTTTCTATTAATTCGCCTTCGCCCAAAACATGAATTCCGCCATTTGATAATCCGCTGCTGTTATCTCGCAATACGAAATCTGATAATCGGACATTATGACCGGCAACTTGAAACGCGAAACCATTGCCTTCGTAACGAATCAATGAACCATTATAAGGCGTTTGAAGTAGTTCGCTTCCTCGGCTTTCGCCAATAATCGATACCCCGTTTTTCAAAACTAGTGTTCGAGTAATTTTGTAAATACCATTTGGGACAAAGAGTTTTGCACCCAAAGTATTCGCACTATCAATTGCGGCTTCGAAAGCGTCCGTATCATCAGTTGAACCGTCGCCGGTTGCTCCAAAGTTAGTCACATATAATCCAAATTTTGAAGGCGTACTGCCTGCTTGTTTCGCATATAATGCTCGTGGAACAGATAGAATTTCGGAAGTCGAAGAAAGGGTATAATTCGTCCCGCCAGTGATATCCATTTCTATTTTTACGAAAGAAGTTTGTGACCAGTTGATGGTGGAAAAATCACCGACCATTGGAATTCCATCGCCAATATCTAAATTAATAACGCCGTAAGCATTACTTGTTGGTTGATGCATTTCGACATAAATTGGTGCATCATTAATATCATTTAAAACGATGCTAATTTGAACACCAATTAATTGATTAGAAATAACCGTTCCCGTACTATCTCTTGCGACAGCTTGATAACGAAAGGCATCTTGTGCGAAAGTGCTGAAAGTTATCAAGAGTATTGATACTAGAAGTGTAACTCTTTTTTTCATCTTGGTGAATGTTTTACGTGTAGGAAGTAAGTAGTTTGAAGTACCGAAATGATTAAAAAATCACAATATATTGATTTTTTAATCACTCTATAACCTTATAGGTTTATCGCAATACTTTATAGTTTTACGAATGGTTTTGAACCAATAGTTTCTGTTCCGTTTGTCACTTGAACAATATAATTTCCCTTTGCTAATTCATTTAAAGAATTGATAGTAATCAATTGATTATCAATGTTTTTATACGTTTGATTAAAAACGTTATTACCGTTTGTATTCCAAATATTAATATGGATTATTTCATTGGTTGGGTTTGACAATTTTATATTTAATTGTTCAACGGTTGGATTCGGGAAAATTATCATATTGATGATACGAGGCGTACCTTCTACAATTTCTAAATTGCTGATTTTGTTTAATCTAAAATTGGTAAATAAAATGCGATATTCGGTATCTTCATCTGAGTTATTTTCATCCATATATTTAAAAACAGATGTATTCTCCGTATTGTTGAAAGTTGCAATTGTTACGAAAGTTTGTTCGGCTGTATGACGACGTTGAAGGCTAAATTGTGTTGTATTGAAATTACCTTTTTTGTTAAATTGTAAAAATACAGTTGACGGGTTTTTACGATCGGCTTGTAATACGATTTTTCCGGTTGCGTCTAACTTTCCTTGTTGGAATCCTTCCGTTAAGTGTTGGTCAGACTGCGTCGTTAAACTAAATACTTGGCCCATTGACCAACTTAAAGAAACACCTTCCTCATTAGTGAGGTAGCCACCAGCAGTTGTAATTGTACTTCGAGAAATATCTTGACTATAAGAAAGAGAAATGGTTGAAATTATTATTGCGATAAGTAAAGTTAATTTCATTTTTTGGTTAGTTGTTATTTAACTGTT